>NZ_JBFTKU010000017.1:0-122486 GCF_056665975.1 Caulobacter sp. 05T431
TCTGAGCCCCGCTTCCCGCAACGATCCGATCGCCAGGCCGGCTCGGCCCCGCTCGGTTCCATCCCCATCGCCTGCTTGGGCCGGTACCAAGAGCCCTCCCCGTGATGGTGACGGGTTCAGTATGTGGGCGGTTCAAACCCTGGCGCGTTCGTGACGCTGCTTTTTCTGCAGGGCGTTGGGATTGTTGGGGTTCTTGGCGGCGTTCGCGGGGATAGAGGCGGCTCGATCCCCCTAAATCCCCTCTCTCTTAGAGAGAGGGAGGGGCCCGCCGCGAAGCGGTGGGAGGGTGAGTGGTTTCACCGCCGGCCGGCAAACCCCAAGACGTTCGACCTCGTTTTCGAGGCGTCAGAGGTAGCACGCCATGCCTAGCCGTCGTGAATCTTGGCGAACAGACGAAGGCCTGCCGAACGACCGCGCTTCATTCGGTGAGAGTGTAACCACTCACCCTCCCATGGCTTCGCCATGGGCCCCTCCCTCTCTCTAAGAGAGAGGGGTTCGGTGGACGTTCTTCAACATCCGCTCTGGGCCGAAAGCCGCCCTCCGCCCCACTTCACCACCCCAACCTCACCCAAAACCTAGCCACCGCCGCCACTTCCCCCTATACCGCGCGGCATGTTTGAAGGCCTCTCCCCCCTCGCCCGCGACGCTCGCGCCTGGCCGTTCGAGCAGGCGCGCGCCCTGCTCGCCCGCATCCTGCGCCTGCGTCTGACCGACGCCGAACGCGACCTCGCCTCCACGCTGATCAACAGCGGCAAGACCGACGAGGCCGTGAAGACCTTTCCGGCCCTGKCCAAACCGGTGATTCTGGAGACCGGCTACGGTCCGTCGGGCCTGCCGCACCTGGGCACCTTCGGCGAGGTGGCGCGCACGACCATGGTGCGCAGCGCCTTCCGCGCCCTGACCGACGACGCCATCCCCACGCGCCTGATCGCCTTCAGCGACGACATGGACGGCCTGCGCAAGGTTCCCGACAACATCGAGAACAAGCAGCCGCTGATCGAGGACCTGGGCAAGCCGCTGACCGTGGTCCGCGACCCGTTCGGCACCCACGACAGCTTCGGCGCCCACAACAACGCCCGCCTGCGCGCCTTCCTGGACGGCTTCGGCTTCGAGTACGAGTTCGTCTCCTCGACCGAGTGCTACAAGGGCGGCCTGTTCGACGCGACCCTGCTGACGGCCCTGGAGCGCTTCGACGCCATCCAGAAGGTGATGCTGCCGACGCTGGGCGAAGAGCGCCGCGCCACCTATTCGCCGTTCCTGCCGATCAGCCCCTCGACGGGCAAGGTGCTGCAGGTCCCGACCCTGGAGCGCAACGTCGACAAGGGCACGATCGTCTTCGAGGACGAGGACGGCTCCAAGGTCGAGGTCCCGGTGACCGGCGGCCACGTGAAGATGCAGTGGAAGCCCGACTGGGCCATGCGCTGGACGGCCCTGGGCGTCGACTACGAGATGAGCGGCAAGGACCTGATCGACTCGGTCAAGGCCAGCGCCCAGATCTGCAAGGCGTTGGGCGGCGTGCCGCCCGAGGGCTTCAACTACGAGCTCTTCCTCGACGAGAACTCGCAGAAGATCTCCAAGTCCAAGGGCAACGGCCTGTCGATGGAAGACTGGCTGCGCTACGGCGCGCCGGAGAGCCTGTCGTACTACATGTTCCAGAGCCCCAAGAGCGCCAAGAAGCTCTATTTCGACGTCATCCCCAAGGCGACGGACGAGTACCTGCAGCAGCTGGACGCCTATCCGCGCCAGGAGCCGGTCAAGCAGCTGGACAACCCCGTCTGGCACGTCCATTCGGGCCGCCCGCCGCAGTACGGCTCGCCGGTGTCGTTCAGCCTGATGCTGAACCTGGTCTCGGCCGCCAACGCCTCGGACAAGGCGATCCTGTGGGGCTTCCTGTCGCGCTACATCCCGGGCGCCACGCCCGAGAGCCAGCCGCTGCTGGACCGCCTGGCCGGCTACGCGATCAACTACTACGACGACTTCGTGAAGCCGACGAAGGCGTTCCGGGCGCCCGACGACAAGGAACGCGCGGCGATCGTCGACCTGCTGGCCCGCCTGAAGGCCCTGCCGGCCGACTGCCAGGACGCCGAGTTGATCCAGAACGAGGTGTTCGCGGTCGGCAAGGACCACGGCTTCGACCCGCTGCGCGCCTGGTTCCAGGCCCTGTACGAAGTGCTGCTGGGCCAGAGCCAGGGGCCGCGCTTCGGCTCGTTCGCGGCGATCTTCGGCCTGGACAGGACGACGGCGCTGATCGAGGAAAAGCTGGCCGGCTGACGCCCGCCGGACGAGCGAACCGGACAGGAGCGCCCGCGCGCTCCCGGTTCGGCGTTGACGACGACCGCGCCAGCGTCCACCCGCTGGGCTGAGCTGATCGGGGGAATAAGGGACTTGGGCGACACCATTCTCGTTGCGGGCGGCGCCGGATACATCGGCTCGCACACCTGCCTCCGCCTCGCCGAGGCCGGCTACACCCCCGTCGTCTACGACAACCTGTCGAACGGCTGGGAGTCGTTCGTCCAGTGGGGTCCGCTGGAAGTGGGCGACATCCGCGACGCGGCGCGGCTGGACGCGGTCCTGGCCAAGCACAAGCCTGTCGCGGTGATCCACTTCGCCGCCTTCATCGAGGTGGGCTTCTCGGTCGCCGAGCCGGGCGCGTTCTACGAGAACAATGTCGGCGGGACCCTGACCCTGATCGAGGCCGCTCGTCGGGCCGGGATCGACAAGCTGGTGTTCTCCTCGACCTGCGCCACCTACGGCGCGCCGGTCTATGTGCCGATGGACGAGAAGCATCCCCAGGCGCCGCTGAACCCCTACGGGCGCAGCAAGCTGATGGTCGAGCAGATCCTGCAGGACCTCGACCGCTACAAGGGCTTCCGCTCGGTGGCCCTGCGCTACTTCAACGCCGCCGGCGCGGACCCGGAAGGGCGGATCGGCGAGAAGCACGAACCCGAGACCCACGCCATCCCGCTGGCCATCGCCGCCGCCCGCGGCGAGCGGGACAAGTTCATGCTGTTCGGCGAGGACTACGACACCCGCGACGGCACCTGCGTGCGCGACTACATCCACATTCTCGACCTGGCGGACGCCCATGTGCTGGCCTTGAAGTGGCTGCTGGACGGCAAGGGCAGCGAGGTCTTCAACCTGGGCACCGGCACGGGCACCACGGTGCGCGAACTGGTCGGGGCTATCGAGCGGCGCTCCAACCGCCCCTTCCCCCTGGAGCCCGCGCCACGCCGCGACGGCGACGCGCCCAGCCTGGTGGCCGACAACACCAAGGCGCGCGACCGCCTGGGCTGGAGCCCCCGCTACGACCTGGACCAGATCATCGACCACGCCTGGGCCTGGCACGCCAACGGCGCCCTGGACTTGAAGCGCTGAGCCCAAGGCTGATCGGGGCCTGCGACACCATGCCCCGATAGATGAACAAGAGTTAAATTGTCGGTTAAGGGTCTGTCCGCAATTTGGAGTCTAGTCTGGTTGCGTCAAAACCAAGGTTAGTCTCATGGCTTGCTTCACCCTTCGCCCTTCGGACCGCTCGGAATTCGACTCGTTGCTCGGCGAACTGGCCGCCCAGTTCCCCGCCGCGCACGTCGAAGCCGCCCACAACGACAACTGGAAGTCCTATCGCGTCGACATCTCCTGCGACGCCCCGTGGGAAGGCGATCTGACCGCCTGGCTGCAAAGCAAGCACGCCAGCTGCCCGCGCACCTGATCTGAGATCCTGGGGCCTACTGGCTGGCCCACAGGATCCGGGCGATCCACACCACCTCGGCCAGGTCCAGCGCCTGGACCCGGCCGTCGCCGCCCAGGCAAGCCAGCTCGACGCTGCGGGCCGTGATCCGCGCCAGCTCCTTGATCAGCAAGTCCCCGCCGTTGGTCCGGACCACCACCCGGTCGCCCCGGCGCGGCTCGACCGACGGCGAGACCAGCAGGCGGTCGCCGTCGCGATAGACCGGCGCCAGGGCCTCGCCGGTGATCTCCAGGGCGTAGACGCCCTCGTCCCCCAGACCCGGAAAATCGATCTCGTCCCAGCCGGCCCCGGTCGGCGCCCCGGACTCGTCGAACAGGCCCTCGGCCCCGGCCTGGGCGAAGCCGATCAGCGGCACGACGCGCGGGCTGGGTCGCGGCGCGCGCTCGGTCAGGGCCGCGAATTCCGAAAAGCCGACCCCCGTCGCCTCCAGCACCTTGGCCAGGCTCTCGGTCGAGGGCCAGCGCGGGCGGGAGTCGCCCTCGCCGCGCTTGGAGCGGTTGAACGCGGTGGGATCCAGGCCCGCCATCTTGGCCATGGCCGACGGGCTCATGTCGAAACGCTCGGCCAGAGCGTCGATCGCGGTCCAGATCTCGGTATGCGACAGAGACGACATGGCTTGGGCCTCCTCGCCGTGATCCCGGAAAATATGCCTCAACTCTAGGAAAGTAAACCTATCGCCCTAAGGCCAAGTTGACGTTTACGTAAACGTTGACGACAGAATGTCGCGGGCATATGGTGATCGACGATAACCAACCGGCTCGGCCGCAGAAGTCGGGCCTGCCCAGGGAGGGTTCGAATGTTGGCAGACCTGCGACGCCCAGAGCGCACCTTTACAATCCGTCAGCTGTGCAACGAGTTCAAAGCCACGCCTCGCGCGCTGCGCTTCTATGAGGACAAGGGCCTGCTGACCCCGGCCCGCGAGGGCCTCAACCGCGTCTATTCCCACAAGGACCGCGTCCGCCTGCAGCTGATCCTGCGCGGCAAGCGCGTGGGCCTGTCGCTGTCGGAAATCCGCGAACTGCTGGACCTCTACGACGAGAACGACGACGGCGCGGCCCAGATGGCCCGGTCGCTGAAGAAGTTCCGCGAGCGCGCCACCGCGCTGGAGCAGCAGCGCGAGGACATCGACGGCGCCCTGATCGAACTGCGCGAAGCCTGCGCCCGCCTCGAGCGGCGCCTGGCCGAGATCCGCCCCGACCTGCTGCCCCGCGCGGCCGACTACGACCAGGTGCTGCGCGCCCGGCTGGACGGTCACGGCGATGCGGCAATGGGCAAGTAGACAAGATTCCGCGTTCTTCCTCCAAGACCGGAGCAAGACGCGGAGCCACCTCTCTCCTCCCCCGCTGATCCGCCACCGCCGATCTGACTGACCAGGACCGTTTCATGACCTACCAGCCGCCCGTTCGCGAACACGCCTTCATCCTGCGCGACGTGCTCAACATCGATCAGCACGGCAACCTGCCGGGCTTCGCCGACGCGCCGTTCGAGACCGTCGAGCAGATCCTCGAGGCCGCCGCCCAGTTCACCGGCGAGGTCCTGGCCCCGCTCAATCACGTGGGCGACAAGCAGGGCTGCGTCTGGAACAGCGACTTCACGGTCAAGACGCCGGACGGCTTCAAGGAGGCCTACAAGCAGCTGTGCGAAGGCGGCTGGACGGGCCTGGGCTCGGACCCGACCTATGGCGGCCAGGGCCTGCCCCACGTCGTCAACCTGGCCTTCAGCGAGATGTCGAGCTCGGCCAACATGGCCTTCTCGATGTATCCGGGCCTGGCCCACGGCGCCTATTCGGCCATCCACACCGGCGGCACCGACGAGCAGAAAGAGACCTACCTGCCCAAGATGATCTCGGGCGAGTGGACCGGCACCATGAACTTGACCGAGCCGCACTGCGGCACGGACCTGGGCCTGCTGCGCACCAAGGCCGTCCCGCAGGCGGACGGCACCTACAAGATCACCGGCCAGAAGATCTGGATCAGCGCCGGCGAGCACGACATGTCGGACAACATCGTCCACCTGGTGCTGGCCCGCATCGAGGGCGCTCCGGCCGGCGTGAAGGGCATCAGCCTGTTCATCGTGCCGAAGTTCTTCCCCAAGGCCGACGGCTCGGTCGGCGAGCGCAACGAGGGCGTCAAGTGCGTCGGCCTCGAGGAGAAGATGGGCATCCACGGCAACGCCACCTGCGTGATGCAGTATGACGACGCCGTCGGCCATCTGATCGGCGAGGAGAACAGCGGCCTGAAGCTGATGTTCGTGATGATGAACGAGGCCCGCCTGGGCGTCGGTCTCCAGGGCATCGCCCAGGCCGAGGCCGCCTACCAGGCCGCCGCCGCCTTCGCCAAGGACCGCCTGCAGGGCCGCTCGCTGACCGGCCCGAAGAACCCCGACGGCCCGGCCGACCCGATCCTGGTCCATCCGGACGTGCGCCGCATGCTGCTGCAGAGCAAGGCCCTGATCGAGGGCGGCCGCGCCTTCCTGTTCTGGACCGCCCTGCACGGCGACCTCGCCCACCACCATCCGGACGAGGCCGTGCGCACCAAGGCCGAGGACTATATGGGCCTGATGACGCCGGTGCTGAAAGGCTACCTGACCGACAAGGGCTTCCAGATCTGCTCGGACGCCATGCAGGTGCACGGCGGCAGCGGCTTCACCGAGCACTTCCCGGCCAGCCAGTACCTGCGCGACGTCCGCATCGCCCTGATCTACGAGGGCACCAACGGCGTCCAGGCGCTGGACCTGGTCGGCCGCAAGCTGGCGTCCAAGGGCGGCCGCGGCGTGATGACCTTCTTCCAGGAGATCGACCAGTTCATCGGCGAGAACGACGGCGACGCCGAGCTGAAGCCGTTCGTCGACGCCCTGGCCGGGGTGAAGGCCCAGCTGCAGGACGGCACCATGTGGCTGATGCAGAACGGCCTGCAGAACCCCGACAACGCCGGCGCGGCCTCGACCGACTACATGCACCTCTTCGGCCTGACGGGCCTGGCCTACATGTGGGCCCTGATGGTCAAGGCGGCCAACGCCAAGATCGCCGCCGGCTCGACCGATCCGTTCTTCACGACCAAGATCGTCACGGCGAAATTTTTCATCGAGCGCATCTTGCCTGACGCAGGGGCGCATCTGGCCAAGCTGAAGACCGGTTCGGCGACCCTGATGGCGCTGCCCGCGGAGGCCTTCTGATCATGAGCGTGCTCAACGTCGAAAAGCCGGCCTTCATGGCCGAAGAGGACATCGCGATCTTCGAGGACGCGGTCGGCAAGTTCTTCGACGAGCACGCTTCTGAAACGACCGTCGCGAAATGGCGCAAGAACCACTGCGTCGACCGCGATATGTGGACCAAGGCGGGAGAGGCCGGGCTGCTCGGCCTCTCCACGCCCGAGCAATACGGCGGGGCCGGCGGCGACTATCGCCACGAGGTCGTGCTGATGGAGCAGCTGGGCCGCAAGGGCGTCGACGGCTTCGGCATCAGCCTGCACAACGCCATCGTCATGCCGTACATCACCCACTACGGCACCGAGGAGCAGAAGCAGCGCTGGCTGCCGCGCCTGGCCACCGGCGAGCTGGTGGCGGCCATCGCCATGACCGAGCCGGGCGCCGGTTCGGACCTGCAGGCCATCAAGACCACGGCCAAGAAGGTCGGCAACCAGTACGTCATCAACGGCTCCAAGACCTTCATCACCAACGGCCAGACCGCCAACCTGATCATCGTGGTGGCCAAGACCGACGCGACCGCCGGGGCGCGCGGAACCTCGCTGCTGGTGGTCGAGACCGACGGGGCGGAAGGCTTCGAGCGCGGCCGCAACCTCGACAAGCTGGGCCAGGAGGCCCAGGACACCTCGGAGCTGTTCTTCAACGAGGTGAAGATCCCGACCGAGAACCTGCTGGGCACCGACGAGGGCCAGGGCTTCTTCCAGCTGATGGGCCAGCTGCCGCAGGAGCGGCTGAACATCGCCGTCCAGGGCATCGCCACTATCGAGCGGGCCCTGGAGCTGACCATCGCCTACGTCAAGGAGCGCAAGGCGTTCGGCAAGGCGATCCTCGACTTCCAGAACACCCAGTTCGTGCTGGCCGAATGCAAGACCGAGGGCACCGTCGCCCGCGTCTTCGTCAACCACTGCATCGAGCAGCACCTGGCCGGCAAGCTGGACGCCGCCACCGCCTCGATGGCCAAGTACTGGGTCAGCGACCTGGAGAACAAGATCGTCGACCGCTGCCTGCAGCTGTTCGGCGGCTTCGGCTTCATGAACGAATATCCGATCGCCCGGATGTACCGCGACAGCCGCGTGCAGCGCATCTACGGCGGCACCAACGAGATCATGAAGCTGCTGATCGCGAGGACGCTCTAGGCATGCTGATCGAAGCCGCCGTCGTCCTGTGCCTGACCAACGCGACCGATACGGCCGTGTCCGGACTGGTGCGCGACGGCCGCTCCAAGCTGACCTCGGCCAAGCTGGAAGGCACCAGCCTCAACTATCGCGAACCCCTGGCCGAGACCGCGTTCCCGGCCGTGGACGCCGGCCAGACCGGTTGCGCCGACGTCGACGGCATGACCCTGGCCAAGCCCCAGCTGGTGATCCGCGGCGGCCAGTCGGTCGGCGGCGGCCAGCATCACGGCGAGACGATCTGCCGCCCCACCCGACCGCTGAAGCCGGGCGAGCGCCTGACCTTCATCTACCGCAAGAGCTTCCTGGGCCCGCTGACCTGCAAGGAGACCCGCTGATGCCGTTGATCGTCGCGCCGCCGCCGCAACCGCCGCCCGCCCAGCACGCCGCCGCCCCGGCCGCGCCAGGCGCAGACAACCGCTCGGCGGTCGTCTGCGTGCGCGCCTCCGGTCCGCGTCCGTTGTTCTTCTCGGGCAAGCTGGTGGGCAAGAAACCCGGCGCGAAATTCCCCGGCGATTTCGAGCTGCCGCTGAAGGCCAATGTCGACCAGTGCAACAACCTGCTGCGCTCGAAGGTGGCCGACTGGTCGCTGCAGGTGACCACGCCCGGCTTCAAGGCCTGCTACCTGCCCGCACCCGAGTTCGGCCAGCGCGTCACCTACAGCGCCAAGGCCACGGCCCGCGGCCTGGCCTGCGCGCCGATCGCCAAGTCGCCCATCGGGACCTGGAAATAGGGAATGAGCCTGGGCCTAAGCCTTGTTGACGCTGTTCGCCTTGATCTGGGCCGCGCCGCGCGCGTCCAGGTCCTTGCGCGTGGCCTCCAGGCTGAGCGGGCCCAGCAGGGTGGCGTTGACCGCGTCCATGCCCGGGGCGGCGACGCCCGGCTTGCGAGCGATCAGGTAGCGCAGGGAGAGTCGCTCGTTGTCGGCCGCGTCCGGCTGGGTGCCGTGCAGGGTGCAGGCGTGCCACATGGCCGCGTAGCCGGTCTTGCCGGTCAGCAGGTGCTGGCGGGTCTGGACCTCGTGGCCGCGCCCGTCGCGGTACAGCCAGCCGGTCTCCCCGTTTTTGGCGGCGTTCTTGGTCAGGTCGTGCGGGAACAGCGTCCCGCCCAGCTTGTGGCTGTCCTCCAGCAGGAACAGCGGGGCGTCGTGCGTCCCCACGTCGTGCAGATAGATGTACAGCGTCAGGAAGTCGGCTTCCCGGTCCTTGTAGTCGATCAGGTCCTGGTGGAAGTCGATGCCGTAGAAATAGGTGATGTCGCGGAACGGCGGCCGCACATAGGCGCCCAGGTTGTTGACCGGGTTGCCGGCGATGCGGGCCTTCAGCCAGTCGGGCACGACGCTGGCCGGCACGCCGCAGATCAGTTTCTTGAGCAGAATCTCGTAGTCGTCGCCCAGCAGGGCCGTCACGGCCTCGACGATGGCGGGATCCTTCTCGACGAAGGCCAGGTCGTCCTCGAAACGCTCCAGCAGGTTCCTGCCGGGCGCGGGGTTCACCCCTATATATTGCGGGTCGGCGTCGAACTCGGCTTCCGACAGGAAGAGGTCCGCATCGAACGTCCGCAGCGCGCGGATCTTGGCCAGCAGGGCGCTCGCCGCCGMCGGGTCCACGCCGCCGCCGAACACATGATAGCCGCGCGCGATGAAGTCGCTCACMGCCGGGTGGGCCGCGTTCGCCGAGCGCTCAGCTGCCGTCATCGTCCTGATCTCCAATCCCCCGGAATCAGACGCCTTTTTGGTTAACGAACCATCCAAGCCTACGCAGGAAGGAGCCATACAATGGCCGACGCTTATATCTTCGACGCCGTGCGCACGCCGCGCGGCAAGGGCAAGAAGGACGGATCTCTGCACGAGATCACGGCCCTGTCCCTGGCCACCCAGGTTCTGGAAAACCTGCGCGACCGCAACGGCCTGGACACGTCCAAGGTCGACGACGTCGTCCTGGGCTGCGTCGCCCCCGTGGGCGAGCAGGGCAGCGACATCGCCCGCACCGCCGTCCTGACCGCCGACTACGCCGAGAGCGTCGCCGGCGTGCAGATCAACCGCTTCTGCGCCTCGGGCCTGGAAGCCGTGAACATGGCCGCGGCCAAGGTCGCTTCCGGTGAAGCCCAACTGACCATCGGCGGCGGCGTCGAGAGCATGAGCCGCGTGCCCATGGGCAGCGACGGCGGCGCCTGGCCGACGGACCCGTCCTCGGCGTTCAAGACCTACTTCATGCCGCAAGGCGTGTCGGCCGACCTGATCGCCACCCTCTACGGCTTCTCGCGCGACGATGTCGACGCCTACGCCGTGGAAAGCCAGAAGCGCGCGGCGGCCGCCTGGGCCGACGGCCGCTTCAAGAAATCGGTGATCGGCGTGAAGGACCAGCTGGGCCTGACCATCCTGGACCATGACGAGACCGTGCGCGGCGCCACCACCATGCAGACCCTGGCCTCGCTGAACCCGTCGTTCACGGGCATGGGCGAGATGGCCTTCGACGCGGTGGCCGTCCAGCGTTACCCGCAGGTCGAGCGCATGAACCACGTGCACCACGCCGGCAACAGCTCGGGCATCGTCGACGGCGCCGCCGGCGTGCTGATCGGCACCAAGGAAATGGGCGAGGCCCTGGGCCTGAAGGCCCGCGCCCGCATCAAGGGCGCGGCCTCGATCGGCAGCGAGCCCTCGATCATGCTGACCGGCCCGTCGCTGGTCACCGAGAAGCTGCTCAAGAAGCTGAAGATGGAGGTCAAGGACATCGACCTCTACGAGCTGAACGAGGCCTTCGCCGCCGTCGTCCTGCGCATGATGCAGGCGCTGGACATCCCGCACGACAAGATGAACGTCAACGGCGGCGCCATCGCCATGGGCCACCCGCTGGGCGCCACCGGCGCGATGATCCTGGGCA
Organism: Caulobacter sp. 05T431; assembly: GCF_056665975.1. Classification (NCBI taxonomy): domain Bacteria; kingdom Pseudomonadati; phylum Pseudomonadota; class Alphaproteobacteria; order Caulobacterales; family Caulobacteraceae; genus Caulobacter; species Caulobacter sp. 05T431. The sequence goes on from NZ_JBFTKU010000017.1 coordinate 11,007, forward strand.
CCATGGTCGACGAGCTGGAGCGCTCGGACAAGGAAACCGCCCTGATCACCCTGTGCGTCGGCGCCGGCATGGGCACCGCCACGGTCATCGAACGCGTCTAAGATCCAGGAACTAGAGACATGGAAAACTTCAAGATCGACGTCGATAGCGACGGCATCGCCCTGGTCACCTTCGACGTGCCCGGCCGCACGATGAACACCCTGACCGCCTCGGTGATCAAGGAAGTCGGCGAGGTGGTCGAGACCATCAAGTCCGACGCCGCCATCAAGGGCGCGGTGATCACCTCGGGCAAGACCAMTGGCTTCTGCGCCGGCGCCGACCTGGGCGAACTGGGCGGCGCGGGCGGGCTGGGCGGCGGCGCGGCGGGCGAAGAGGGCCTGAAGGCCGCCTTCGAGGCCGGCTTCGCCCTGAACAAGGCGTTCCGCGCCCTGGAAACCTGCGGCAAGCCGGTGGCCGCGGCCATCAACGGCCTGGCCATGGGCGGCGGGCTGGAGATCACCCTGGCCTGCCACTACCGCGTGGTGGCCGACAATCCGAAGATCCAGCTGGCCCTGCCGGAAGCCAAGGTCGGCCTGCTGCCGGGCGCCGGCGGCACCCAGCGCCTGCCGCGCCTGATGGGCGTGATGGCCGCCGCGCCGTACCTGCTGGAAGGCAAGTCGATGAAGCCGGCCGAGGCCCTGGCCAACAAGGTCGTGCACGAGGTCGTGCCGGCCGGGACCGAGGTCGAGGCCGCCAAGACCTGGATCAAGACCAAGGGCGACCCCGTCGCGCCGTGGGACAAGAAGGAGTTCAAGCTCCCCGGCGGCGGCCCCTACACGGCCGGCGGCAGCCAGGTGTTCATCATGGGCAACGCCATGCTGCGCAAGCAGACCTACGGCAATTATCCCGCCCAGCTGAACATCATGAAGGCGGTCTATGAGGGCACGCAGGTGCCGTTCGACGCCGCCCTGCGGATCGAGACCCGCTACTTCCTCAAGACGATGATGTCGCCCCAGGCCAAGGGCATGATCCGCACCCTGTTCCTGTCCCTGCAGGAACTGGGCAAGGGCTCGGGCCGTCCGGCCGGCGTGCCGCACTACGACGTCAAGAAGGTGGCCGTGCTGGGCGCCGGCATGATGGGCGCGGGCATCGCCTATGTCCAAGCCATGGCCGGCATCGAGACCGTGCTGATCGACCAGTCGCAGGAAGCCGCCGACAAGGGCAAGGGCTACGCCGAAGGCCTGGTCAAGAAGGCCGTCTCGCGCGGCAAGCTGACCCAGGAGAAGGGCGACGCCATCCTGGCCCTGATCCACCCGACCGCCGACTACGCCAACGTCAAGGGCAGCGACCTGGTCGTCGAGGCCGTGTTCGAGAACCGCGACGTCAAGGCGTCGGTCACCAAGCTGGCCGAAGCCCAGCTGGCCGACACCGCGATCTTCGGCTCCAACACCTCGACCCTGCCGATCACCGGCCTGGCCAAGGCCTCGGTCCGTCCGGCCTCGTTCATCGGCATCCACTTCTTCTCGCCGGTCGACAAGATGGGCCTGGTCGAGATCATCATGGGCGAGGAGACCAGCCAGGAAGCCCTGGCCAAGTCGATCGACTACGTCCTGAAGATCAAGAAGACCCCGATCGTCGTCAACGACAGCCGCGGCTTCTACACGTCGCGCTGCTTCGGCACCTTCGTGCAGGAAGGCATGGAGCTGCTGGCCGACGGCTACGCCCCGGCCATCATCGACAATGTCGGCCGGGCCACCGGCATGCCGCGCGGTCCGCTGGAAATGCACGACGACGTCGCGCTGGACCTCTCCTACAAGATCGCCCAGCAGACCAAGAAGGACCTCGGCGACAAGTACGAGGAGCGCCCCTTCACCACGATCATCGAGAAGATGGTCGAGGGCGAGGGCCGCTACGGCCGGAAGAACGGCAAGGGCTTCTACGACTATCCGGAGAACGGCCCCAAGACCCTGTGGCCGGGCTTGGCCCAGCTGGCGCCGACCAAGATCGCCGAGGTCGACAAGGCCGGCATCGAGGAAATCCGCACCCGGCTCCTCTACCGCCAGGCCGTGGAAGCCGCCCGCTGCTTCGAGGAAGGCGTCATCACCGATCCGCGCGAGGCCGACGTCGGCGCCATCCTGGGCTGGGGCTTCGCGCCCTGGACCGGCGGCCCGGTCAGCCTGATCGACGGCGTGGGCGTGGCCAAGTTCGTCGAGGCCTGCGACGCCCTGGCCCAGAAGTACGGCGCGCGCTTCGCCCCGCCGCAGCTGCTGCGCGACATGGCCGCCAAGGGCGAGACCTTCTACAGCCGCTTCGGCGTCAAGACGAAGGCCGCCGCCTAGCAGTCAGGTCCAGCGACAAACGGAAAGGCCCGGCGGCGACGCCGGGCCTTTTTGCTGCGCGAAACCGTTCGCGCACGGAGGGTGCGACAGTGCGCCGCGTAAGCTTTGCTGTAAGGAAGATGCGTTAGACCCTATGGTCTTCGGACCATGGGGGTCGGGGACGGACGATAAGAAGAATCCCGTTTTCTAGGTGGGAAACAGAAATTTCGCCGCTCCGCTTGGGGGCAAGAGACGCGGCGCGCTCACAGCATCGACGGACCGACCACGCGGCCTCGCGGGGGACGCCGGACAGCGCGCGCGACCGCGAATGGAGACGTTTTGACTTCGACCGAGATCTCGGAACGGACGCGAGGCAAGGCCTTCGGACTCTTCGCCGCCGGCGCTGCGCTTCACGCCGCGGCCCGCCCCGTCGCTCCGTCGCAACGCATCGCCATCTTGATCCACGACCTGCGCGGCGGCGGCGCCGAGCGCGTGGCGCTCAATCTCGCGAAGGGCATGATCGACGCCGGTCGGCAGGTGGACCTGGTGCTGGTCCGCGCCCAGGGCGAATACATGGACCAGATCCCAGCCGGCGTGCGGTTGATCGACCTGGACCAGCCGAACGTCTTTCGCGCCGTGCCGAGCTTGGTGGGTTATCTGCGTCGCGAGCGGCCCAAGGCGCTGCTGTCCAGCCTGACCCACGTCAACGTCGTCGCCCTGGTCGCCAAGACCCTGGCCGGAGGCCCCACGCGCGTCGCTGTCACCGAGCACAGCCAGATCAGCGACAAGGCCGCCGCGCTCAAGCGACCGCGTAGCCGGTTGCTGTACGGCTCGGTTCCCTTCATCTACCGCTTGGCGGACGCCGTGATCGCCGTCTCGCAAGGCACCGCCGACGACGTCTCCAGGTTCGCCCGCCTGCGCCGGAGCCCGGTGCGTTGCATCTACAATCCGGTCTACAGCGACGGCCTGGCCACGGCCGCGCAGGCGCCCGTCGATCACCCCTGGATGCAGCCGGGCGGAATCCCCGTGATCCTCGGGGCGGGACGCCTGCATCCGCAGAAGGGGTTCGACCTTCTGATGCGTGCGTTCGCGAAGGTCCGCGAAACCACGCCCTGCAAGCTCATCATCATGGGCGAAGGCGCGGAGCGGCCGAGACTCGAGGCGCTCGCCCGCGAACTCTCGATCACCGACGACGTCTCGCTGACGGGCTTCGTCGGCAATCCCTATGCGATGATGTCGCGCGCCTCGGTCTTCGCCATGAGTTCACGCTCCGAGGGCTTCTCCCTCGTCCTGCTCGAAGCCCTCGCCTGTGGAGTTCCCGTCGTCGCCACCGATTGCCCCAGCGGTCCCAGCGAGATCCTCGAAAAGGGACGCCATGGCCTGCTGGTGCCGATCGATGATCCCGAAACCCTGGCGGCGGGCATTCTGGCGGCCCTGAGCCACAAGCGCGGCGCGGGGATCGAGCGGGCCAAATCGTTCAGCACCCAGGTCGCGACACGCGCCTATCTCGACCTGCTGGGCGCCTAGCTGACCTCGCGCGCCAGGGCGGCCGCTTTCCGCGATCGCGACAGGGTGTTGATCCAGCGGCGCGCCGGCTGCTCAACAAGATAGAAGCTGGCGAGACCGAAGACGATCGCGAGGCCGAGCATCGCCAGCTTCGGATAGTGGTCGCGCAGCTTGTAGAACGGCTGCTGCCAAAGATAGAGCGAGAACGACCAGAGGCCGATCCGCACGATCAGCGGATGTTCGAGCACCGCCAGGACGAGGCGGTGAGCGGAGGGCAGGGTCACGACGGAGATCGCCAGGCACAGGGTGCCGCCCGTATATTTCACGATGTCGGGCACTGGCGCAGTGCTCAGCAACAGGCCCAGCAGACCCATCGCCACCGGCAGCCAGGCTGGCGTCGCCCTGGCCCGCAGATGCAGATAGACCGCCGCCCCGATGAAGATCGAAGCCACCCGCACGTCGGTGCGCCAGTAGACCTCGTAGTAGGAACCGCCCAGCATCGTCTGGACCGCGCCGTTGACGGCGCAGGCGATCGCCAGGGCGGCGATCAGCCATTTGACGTCCCAGCGCCCCCGCCGCGCGAAGACGGCCACGACGCCCAGCAGGACGTAGGCCCACTCCTCCACGCACAAGGACCAGATATGGTCGTAGATCGGCAGCCGAAGGTCGGGCGCGCCCAGGTAATTGATCGTGAAGGTCAGGGCGGCCACGATGTGCAGCAGGTCCACCCGCAACAGTCCCGTCAGGCCGAAGAGCAAGGCCGAGGCCAACACGAAGACGAACATCGCCGGCCAGATCCGCGCCACGCGACGTTTGAAGAATTCCGCCAGCGGGAAGCGTTCCACGAACAGAATCTCGGCCATCAGCCGACCGCTGAGGACGAAGAACAGCTCAACGCCGAACCGCGCGATCTGAATGCCGGGAATGCCGAAGTAGTGCCCGACAAAGACACTCAGGATCGCGGCCCCCCGCCATCCGTCCAGGAACAGCACCCTTTGCCGCCCATGAACCGCAGCGGGGATTGCGTTCGAGACGCTGTCGCTCATGCCGACTCCTGGGTTGGATCGCCCCCGGCGATTTCATCTCCTTAGATCAGCATGACTACCCGCGATAGCCGACGCGGCCCATTTCGAAGCCCCTTTTCAGAATTCATCCCCGGGCACGACGCTAAAGAGCGCGGCGGACTTAATTTGTAACCGTCGTATGTCAGTTTCAAATTCCGTCGCGTGCATTCTTATTGCTAAGCTTGTTTACGAGACCGGAACGGCTTCTCACTGGAAAGATTCATGGCCCAGCGAACCCGCCTAGGATGCGCCGTCCTGTTATTGATGCTGGCGGGATGCGATCGGCCGTCCTCGACCGCCTCAGACCCTATGCCCGCGCCGGTCGCCGAGGCCGCCCCCCTGGGCGACGCGGTCACCCAGGCGATCATGGGCTCGGCGGAACGCTCGCTGCAAAACCGCCACCCCGGCGCCGTGCTCGTGTTCGCCGATCAAGCGCTGAGCACGACGTCCCAGGAACGGACGATCTGCGGGCGATACGTCATCGTCAAACGTCACTGGCAGGGTCGACGCAGTTTCATCGCCAACGGCGCCGAGGTCAGCGTAGTCAGCCCCACGACCACGCGATGGAAGCAAACCTGCGACGGCGCCGAGCCCTTGCCGGGCGCGCTCACGGGATCGGCGGTCGACACGGCGGTCAACGCCGCCATCCCGCTGGCCGGACCTTGAGTGTCCGGTTTCACGCCGCGCAAGTCATCCCGGCGCCGTCCTCGCGGCTCGACTGAGTTTCCGTGGGCTCCCCATGACGTTTCGACCATCATCGTCGTCAGCCACGCGACGGCGCCTCGACGCTAAAGAAGTTTCTGAAGCAACCAGAAGCTTTCCAAGTCGCCATCAGCGTCAAGCTTAGGTMGCGACTTGCGGTGGAAGGATCTTAGGCTTTGCGCATATTGATGGGCGCTTTGGGATTTTTCGCTTTGTGGCCTGCCTTACCAGCGTCATAAGGCAAGGATAAAGGGTGGGAAACGTTGTCGCAGGGCGGTGAACATATTCACCCCAGCGACGCAACAATCAGGAATGGGCGGGCGTGGACGCCGTGGGCGACCTTCAGGTCGCGGCGAGGTTTCACGCCGATCATGCAGGCAGACCGCCTGCCTGGAACGCCCGGCACGGCGCGACAGGTCGCTGGCCGCAGTATTGAGGGTGAGAGACAGTATGCCGACGAACGCCCGGACGCCTGCCCCGCAAGCGCCTCTCGACACCGTTCCTATCGGCGGCTTCAACACCGTGATCGCCACCGCCGCCCAGTTCGCCGATCGCATGGTGGCGGACTGCCTGGCCGCGCGCGCCGACCGGAAAGCCGGCGCGCCCAGCACGCCGAAGCTGGCCTTCTCGTCCAACGGCCAGGGCGTGTCGCTCGCCGGCGCGGACCCCAGCTTCGCCGAAGTGATGAACACGGCCGATTTCGTGCACGCCGACGGGATGTCGGTGGTGTTCGCCTCGCGCCTGCCGGGCCGCAAACGCCTCCCCGAGCGCATCGCCACCACCGACTTCTTCCATGATGCGGCCAAAGCCGCCATGAAGGCCGACCTGAGCTTCTACATCCTGGGCGGCTCCGAAGCCCAGAATCTGGGCGCGTACGAGGCGATCCGCGCGCTCTATCCCTCCCTGCGCCTGTCCGGCCGCCGCAACGGCTATTTCAAGCGCGAGGAAGACGCCGAGGTCTGCGCCGAGATCGTCGCGGCCGGCACGGACGTCCTGTGGGTCGGCCTGGGCAAGCCCCTGCAGGAAAGGTGGTCCGTCGAGAACCGTGAGCGCCTGGCCGGCGTAGGCTGGCTGAAGACCTGCGGCGGCCTCTACGCCTTCCTGGCCGGCGAAGCGCGTCGTGCGCCCGACTGGGCTCAATCCATGGGTCTGGAATGGGCATGGCGGATGCTGCAGGAGCCCGGGCGTCTGGCTTGGCGGTACTTCGTCACCAATCCTCACGCCATCTATCTGATGCTGACCGCCGGCCCGCCGCCGGCCCGCTCCGCCAACGCCGAGGTCAACGGCTAGTGCTGGACAAGACGCCGCCTTCGACCGCGCCCGGTTCGCACCGGCTCGCCGTCCTGCTTCACGACCTGCGTGGCGGCGGCGCCGAACGCGTGTCGCTGAACCTCGTGCGAGGCATGGTCGATGCTGGCCGAGACGTCGATCTCGTCTTGGTCAGCGCCAAGGGCAAGTACCAGGACCTGATCCCCGCCGAGGCGCGGGTCATCGATCTGAACAAGTCGAACGTCTTCAAGGCCATTCCGGCCATGGTCCGCTACCTGCGGCGCGAGCGCCCCCKTGCGGTCCTGTCGGCCTTGACGCACATCAACATCGCCATCCTGATCGCCAAGCTGCTGGCGCGGGTCCCCACCCGGGTGGCGGTCGCCGAGCACAATCAGATCAGCCTCAAGGCCGCCAAGGCCAAGGGGCTGCGCGGTCGGTTGATCTATCGCCTCGTGCCCTTCCTCTACCCGTTCGCCGACGACGTGATCGGTGTTTCCAAGGGCGTGGCGACGGATGTCGAGGCGTTCAGCCGCCTGAAGAGCGGCCGCGTGCTCTGCGTCTACAATCCRGTCTACGACCAGTCGATGTCGGACGCTGCCGCCGCGCCCGTCGACCATCCCTGGCTGCAACCGGGGCAACCGCCGGTGCTGATCGCCGCGGGTCGACTGCACGAGCAGAAGGGTTTCGACGTCCTGTTGCACGCCCTGCGGATTGTGCGACGCACGACCGATTGCCGGCTGATCATCATGGGCGAAGGCGATCTGCGGCCGCAGTTGCAGGCCTTGGTCGAGGACCTGGACCTGACCGACCATGTGTCGTTGATCGGCTTCGTCGCCAACCCCTATGCGATGATGTCGCGCGCCAGCGTCTTCGTGCTCAGCTCGCGCTGGGAAGGCCTGCCCACCGTGCTGCTGGAGGCGATGGCCTGTGGCGCGCCCGTTGTCTCGACCGACTGCCCCAGCGGCCCCGATGAGATTCTCGAGGGCGGTCGGCACGGTCTGATGGTGCCGGTGGAAGATCCCGAGGCCCTGGCCGAAGCGATCGTCACGACCCTGAAGGGCGGGCGCGCCTCGGGCGTCGACTACGCCAAGAGCTTCAGCGTGGCCGCCTCGACCTCGGGCTATCTGAAGGTGCTCGAGCGATGATCGGGCAAGCACACGCCGAGCAGGGCGGCTTCAAGGTCAGATGGGAATACATCTTCTCGGTCGTGTCCCTGATGGTGCTGGCCGGGGCTTTCAACCCGTTCTTCTATGACCTTTTTGGCTCCAAATCGGCGGACTATTCCGATGTGAACCCGCTGCGGCTCGTGGTGACCACGGCCACCTACCTCATCGCGCTCGGCCTTGTGTTCTACAGAGGCGCCTTCTCGCGGCGTATCCTGGCCAACAATCTGTTTCTGTTGGCGATATTCCTGCTGCCCATGGTTTCGACGCTCTGGAGCGTCKACCCCGCGACGACATTCCGGCGCGCAGGCGCCTACATGTTGACCGGCGCCTTCGTCCTCTACTTGGTCAGCGCGATGCCGCCCGAAGAGCTCCTTCGACGCCTGGTGCTGGCGCTGTTCATCGGGGGCGTGGCCAGCCTGTTCTACGTCGCGATCTTCCCAAAATACGGCATCCATACCGGCGCCGCCCTCGGGGGAAGCTGGAAGGGCGTCTACGGGCACAAGAACGAACTGGGCCGAGTCGCTTCGATCGCCATCATCTCGGCGGGTTTCATGATCCCGCTGACCAAGGGCCAGAACCTGATGCGTCTGGCGACGATCGCGATCTACATGTTCCTCCTGCTGATGGCGCAGTCCAAGACCAACTACCTGATCGTGGCGTCCATGATCGGCATCGTCCCGATGATGAATTGGCTGCGCAACAAGCGCATCTCTTCCGGTCTGCGGCTGACGCTCTTCCTGCTGGCCGGAGCGGTGCTGATGCTGGCGGTCACCTACGGTTCCGACGCCATCCTGGCGTCGATCGGCCGCGACGCGACCTTCTCCGGCCGCAAGACGCTGTGGCGCGGCGTCAGCGCCATCATCGACGAGAAATACCCGATCTGGGGCGCCGGCTACGGCGCCTTCTTCACGACGGCCGGCGCGATCTGGGACCTGTCGCCCTACCTCAAATACTGGGAGGGCATTCCGAACCACGCGCACAGCGGGTTCCTGAACGCGCGCGCCAACCTGGGCATTCCGGGCGTCCTCCTGCTGATGGCGTTCGTCGTCCTGACCGCCCAGCGGCTGATCCGGAAATTGATGTCCGATCCCGATCGCAAGGTCTGGGCCGGCTTCTTCGCCCTGTTCTTCCTGTTCCTGGTGAACAATTTCTCCGAAAGCGTGGCCTTCAAGCACAGCGATGTCGCCTGGGTCATCGTCACCCTGATCTACGCCTATAGCAGCCCGCTGCGCGCCTCCGCCGTCGTGCCGGCGCGGCGGGCCTCAGCCGCCCTAGCGATCTCGACGAGGCGCCCGTGACCGACCCATCGAAGACGATCGCCGTCGTCGTCCCCCTGTACAACAAGGCGCCGCATATCGATCGCGCCATGCACTCCATCCTCAGCCAGACCTTGCCCMCCGATGAGATCATCATCGTGGACGACGCGTCGACCGACGACGGCCTGGCCAAGGTGGCGGCGATCCAGGATCCGCGCATCAAGGTCATCAAGCGCGACGCCCCCGGCCCCGGCGGCTACGCGGCCCGCAACGCGGGCATCGAGGCGGCTGCCTCGGAATGGATCGCCTTCCTCGACGCCGACGATTCCTGGACGCCGGAGGCGTGCGCCGAGGTTCGCCGGCTCATCGACCTGGCGGACGACGGGGTCAGTTGCCTGTTCACCGCCTACAACCGCGACTACGGCGACCGGGTCGTCAGCGCCAGCGGCTTCGCCGAGTTCTGCCCTGACGGCGTCCAGCGCCTGGACTTCGCCGGCTTCATCGACGCCTGGCTGAAGATCGGCCAGAGCCCGATGTGGACGTCGGCCGTCGTGGCGCGCCGTTCCTCGCTGATCGCGGCGGGCCTGTTTCCCGCCGGCAAATGCAATCGCGGCGGCGACAAGGACATGTGGCTGCGCCTGCTGACCGTCGGCGACGCCCTGTGCAGCTCGGTGGAGACCGCGACCTACCATCGCGATTCCGTCAACATGGTCACCAAGGTGACCAACACCAACCAGCGCCCCTATCTGTGCGGCACGCTAGCCGATCTGACCTCGTCCTACGACGCCGCGGTCGGCAAGCGGATCAAGCGCCTGATCAACTGGGAGATCTACAGCCATGCCCGCGAGGCCTGGCGGGCGGGCCATCGCCTGGATCCGGACCTGTACCAGGGCTTCAATATCCGCCAGGCGCCGGTGACCTACGCGCTGCTGACGACCATGGCGCATGCGCCGGGCTGGATGCTGAACGCCAGCCACGGCGCCAAGTCCCTGGTCCGCCGCATCAAACCCAAGAAGAGACGTGCCGCATGAGTAACCTTCGCGACCTGATCCTCGACTACGTCAAAGCGGCGCAGGGCAAGACCCTGCAGGGCGGCGAAGAGGCTGTGCTCGCTGCGTGCGACATCGCCTATTCGCGACATCTGATGGGCCTCCCGGCCTTCGAGAACGCCGCGGCCTTCGAGCAATACATCGCCCTCCTGGCCTCCTGCCGCCTGGCAGGGACCCCGGCCCGCGAAGCGCCGTCGCTGAACGTCCACCTGACGGCCTATGCCCTCGCCACGCTGAACCTGGCCGAGACACGGCACGGCGCGGCGGCCAAGGCCTTTGTCCAGAGCCAGGACTGGCGCTGGGACCTCCTCATCGACCCCGCGACCCTGCTGCCGCGCTGGCCCTGGAAATACACCCACCATTCGTGGCGGGTCAGCCACTGGGTCGGCGGCGCGCCCTCGATCATCAAATCCCTCTGGCGGATCGCGCCTGACCTGTGCGCCGCGCGCGGCGTGCCGGCGACAGCCGACGTGCTGGCCGCCTGCGATGCGTTGGTCGACGGCCGGACCGGCCTGCTGCGCACCTACAAGAGCGACCTGATCCAGTTTTGCTTCCGCCAACTCTATCGCCTGCGCCACGACCCCGATGCGGGCGACGTCGGCGGCATCGTGCACCTGCACTGGGTGAACTACGCCGAGGGGCGCCTGCCCTACAAAGCCCATGACGGTCTCTATGCCCGCAGCTGGAAGCTGATGCAGCGCAAGCCGTTCATCGAGAAAGTCCCCTACTGCCTGGACTTCGACATCGTCCAGATCGTCCGCACGACGGCGCCCGCCGGGGCGCCGCTGGCGCCGGAAGTCCTGGCTCGGGCGGGAGAGTACGCCGCCGACATCCTGACTTTCTTCCGAACCGGCCTGAATGAGGGATACGCGCTCCACAAGCTGCCTGGCGCGCTGGCAACCGTCCATGAATGCGCGCTGATCCGCAACGAGGCGCAGCCTCCGGAACTGGGCGCGGCTACCGTCGACATCATCAAAGACGCCTTTTGGATTTGAGCCTTACAGTGACCACGAAACCCAGAAAGCTCGTCGGCGTCATCTCCTTCATGAACGCCGCCGGCGCTCAGGAAGCGCTTCTGCGCCTGGCCCGGCAGATGCGCGCGCGCGGCCACGACATGGAGGTCTGGTTCCTCTACGAGGAAGACAGCATCCACGCCGACGAGCCCGGCATCCGCATCCTGGTGCGCAAGCCCAAGCTGTCGCCGCTGGAATATGTCTCGGTGTTCTTTCGGCTGTGCGGCGACCTGCGCAAGGCCAAGCCCGACGCCGTCGTCGGCTTCCTGCCGCTGGGCAACGTGTTCGGCCTGCTGGCGGCGGCGATCGCCGGCGTTCCCCTGCGCGTCGCGTCCCAGCGGGCCCCGGGCAACACCTTCGGCAAGGTGATGCGGATCGCCGACAAGATCCTGGGCGCCTCGCCGGTCTATGAGCGGATCATCTGCGTGTCGAACGCCGTCAAGGCGTCGTTCGCCGGCTATCCCGAGGCCTACAAGCGCAAGCTGTCGGTGGTCCACAACGGCATCGAGTGGACGCCTTCGCCGCTGGACAAGAAGGCCGCGCGCGAAGCCCTTGGCCTCCCGGCGGACAAGTTCCTGTTCGCCGCCATCGGCCGGATGAAGGCGCAGAAGAACTACGCGTTCCTCCTGAACGCCTTCGCCCGGACACGCGAAGGCGTGCTGGTCATCGCCGGCGACGGCGCCCTGCAGCCCAGCCTCGTGGCCCAGGCCGCCGAACTGGGCGTCAGCGATCGCATCATATTCTTGGGAGCCCTGGGACGCGCGGCGGTGCGCAACCTGCTGGCCGCGGCCGACGCCTTCGTCCAGAGCTCGCTCTACGAGGGGCAGAGCAACGCCGTCCTTGAGGCCATGCACCAGGGCCTGCCGATCATCGTCAGCGATATCCCCGAACAGCGTGAGACCGTGGCCGACGAGGACACCGGCGAGGTCGGAGCCCTCCTGCCGCCGCTGGGCGAAATCGACGCCTGGACCCAGGCCCTGGATTCGGTCGCCGCCGACCAGGCGCTACGCGCGCAGCTTTCGACCACGGCCCAGGCCATCGTCGTGCGGAAGTTCACCCTGACCCGCATGATCGACGGGTTCGAGGCCGTGCTCGCGCCGCCGACCAAGGCTGAGTAAAATCATGGTCGAGCGCCGCCGCCCGGTAAGGCGGCGGGCGACGGCCCCCACCACCAGAACGCCGCAGTAAACCAGCTCCACGGCTGGTCCATAGTGAAGAAGACAGCCCAATGAACCTGAAGAAGCAGTTCATCACCGGTTCGCTCTGGGTCGTCGTCGGGCGCGGCTCGTCCAACGCCATGAGCTTCGTGGTGTTCGCGGTGATCGCGCGGTTCCTGGGCCCGGCCGATTTCGGCCTGGTGGCCTTCGCGGCGATCTTCATCGACCTGTCGCGCGCCCTGGCGCTGTCCGGCATTCCCCAGGCCCTGATCCGTGGCGAGACATGGGACCAGAGGACCGCCTCGACCGCCTTCTGGCTGAACATCGCCTGCTCGGCCCTGCTGGCGCTGATCGTCAGCGCGGCCATCGGTCCGGTGCTCGGCATGTTCTACGGCCCGCAGATCATGGCCGTCATCGCGGCCCTGTCCCTGACCTTCGTGATCGAGTCGCTCAGCTCGGTCCACGAAGCCAACCTGCAGCGCTCGTTCGGCTATCGCGCCCTGGCCAACCGGACCTTGGTGGGCACGCTGGGCGGCGGTGTCGTGGGCGTGGCCATGGCCGTCAGCGGCTTCGGCGTCTGGGCGCTGGTCGGCAGCCGCCTGGCCAGTTCCACCATCCAGGCCGTCACGCTCTGGACCACGGTCAAATGGTCGCCATCCATGACGTTCTCCAAGAGCGAGGCCAAGTCGCTGATGTCGTACGGCGCCCACCTGGGCAGCTCGGCGATCGTCGGCAAGCTGAACCTGAAGACGGCCGAAATCGTCATCGGCATCTTCTCCAACACGGTCGGCGTCGGTCTCTACCGGGTCGGATCGCGCACCGTGACCATGATCAACGACGTCGTGGTGGCGCCGTTGCAGGCCACCGCCCTGACGGCCCTGTCGCGCGCCAACGAACGCGGGAACCTGGCCAACGCCTATCTGCGGATCATCAAGTCCTGCGGCCTCCTGGCCTTCCCGGTCTATTTTGGCACCGCGATGATCGCGCCGGACTTCACCACCCTGTTCTTCGGCGAGAAATGGGCCAGCACCGGCCAGATCATGTCCATGCTGGCGATCGGCGGCGCGGCCTCGACCATCCTGGCCTTCACCCACCCGGCCCTGGTGGCCGTGGGGCGCACCCGGTTCGTGTTCTGGAACAGCGTGCTGAACCTGGGCATCAACGTCGCCCTGGCCCTGGCCACCGTGCATTGGGGCGCGACGGCCGTGGCGTTCGGCTACAGCGTGCGGGCCTATATCGCCATTCCGTTCGCCCTTGCCTTCCTGCACAAGGCGATCGACGTGGACTTCATGAAGGCCATGCAGGCCGTGTTCCCGACCTTCCTGGCCGCCACCGTCATGGCCGGCGTGCTGTACCTGATGCGCGAACACCTGCTGACGGGCTTCCATCCCCTGCCGCGCATGCTGCTGATGGTCGCCGCGGGCGGCGTCCTCTACGCCGTCGCCCTGTTCGCCATCGGCCGCAAATTCGTCCTGGAGATCAAGGACGAGGTCATGCCGCTGCTGGCCGGTTTCAAGGCCAAAAAGCAGGCGCCCGCGAACATCGATGCCTGATCACCGAGCGCTCGCGAGCGTCACCGGGCCATAAATAGCGCCGGATTCATTGGCACGCTTAGGTCCTTGAAGACGCTTGATCCAACCTCAAGGTGAGGTCGATGTCACAGTACCGCTTGAAGCGTGGCGGCGCCCACGCCGCCCTGATCGCCACGACCCTCTGTTTGGCCGCCGCGCCGCCGGCCCTGGCGCGACAGGAGCCCGGGCCGCTCGTGGCGGGCTCCACCACCAAGGGCGGCCTGGTCGAGGGCTCCCAGGTCATCCACGTCACCAATCTGGACGACAGCGGTCCCGGCTCGCTGCGGGACGCGGTCGCCGTCCAGGGACCGCGGGTGATCGTTTTCGACGTGGGCGGCGCGATCAAGCTGGCCAGCGACCTGAAGCTGCAAAAGCCCTTCCTGACCATCGCCGGCCAGACCGCCCCCTCGCCCGGGATCAGCCTCTGGGGCGCCTCGCTGCGCGTGCGGACCCACGACGTCGTGATCCAGCACATCGCCGTCCGCGCCGGCCCCGGCGACACGCCCGCGATCAACGACAACCGCGACGCCATCAGCATCGACGGCAATCGCGCTTCGCCGCTGGATCAGCAGTCGTTCGAGGTTCGCCTGGAGAACGTGAGCGCCAGCTGGTCGGTCGATGAGGCCCTGAGCACCTGGTACGAAACCACCCACAACGTCACGATCCGGCACAGCATCGTGTCGGAAGCCCTGAACAACGCGGGCCATCCGAAGGGGCAGCATTCGATGGGACTGCTGGTGGGCACCAATGTCGGGCTGGTCGAGGTCACCGGCAACCTGCTGGCCAGCAACATGTTTCGCAACCCCGTGATGGGTAAGGGCGCGTCGGCCTATGTGGCCAACAACTACATCGTCAATCCAGGCCAGAACGCGATCCATTTCTACGAAACGGAATCCGACGAGGCGACGCACGCCACCCTCGTCAACAACGTGATCGAGGCCGGGCCCGACACCAAGCCCAGCCTGAACGCGATCCTGCTGCCCGCTCCGCCCGCCGGCGTCACGCCCGATGCGGTCTATGTTGACGGCAACTCCACGGAGCTCAGCGCCAAGGCGACGCCGCTCGCGATGGCGGCGGGGCAGGAGGCCGCCGAGAGCGCTCCCGTGGAAAGCGTGAGTTGGCGGTTGCTGCCGACMGATGCGGTCAAGGACGATGTACTGAAGTATGCCGGMGCCCGACCGGCTGACCGAGGTCCCACCGATCGCCGACTTCTGGCGGAGATCGCGACCAATTCCGAGCGGCTGGTCGACGCTCCGCCGGAAACCGCCGACGGGATCGAGCCCACCAAGCGGGTGGCGGACGTGCCGGACGATCCGTTCACCGTCGATTCCAACGGCGTTTCACGCCTTGAAACTTGGCTGTGCGCCGAACATTTCGCCGTCGGTGGGGCGCCGTCGAAGGATTGCCCAACCGCGCATTGATTGAGAGCTATCGCTAGACCGCGCCTATATGCGAAATTCATCAAAGTCGCCTAGTGAAGCGGTGACGACGTCTAAGGCTGGGGGGCCTAGTGAACTTCCGTACCGACATTAACGGCCTTAGAGCCGTGGCCGTTCTGCTGGTGGTGCTCTTCCACTTACGCACCCCGCTGTTTGGCGGCGGCTTCATCGGCGTCGACATCTTCTTCGTGATTTCCGGGTTCCTGATGACCCGGATCATTTTCGGCCGCCTCGACAAGGCCGCCTTCTCGCTCCTCCAGTTCTATTACGATCGGGCCGTGCGGATCATTCCCGCGCTGGCCGTGCTGGTCCTGAGCGTCCTGGCCTTCGGCCTGGTCTTCGTCGATCCCGAGGCTCTGGCCACTATGGCCAAGCACGGCGTTTCGGCTCTACTCTTCCTGTCCAATGTGCAGTTCTGGACGGAGTCCGGCTACTTCGATCGAAGCGCGGAAACGAAGTGGTTCCTGCACACCTGGTCGCTGTCGGTGGAATGGCAGTTCTACCTCGTCTATCCCGTCGTGCTGCTGGTCGCCTCGCGCTTCATTCGAGCGGTCCGGGCTCGTTACATCTTCCTGGCCATCGGACTTGTTCTGTCATTGGGCCTTTCGATCGTCACCGGGCTGCATTGGTCCGGTCGCGCCAATTCTTTCGGCTTCTTCATGCTGCCGACGCGGGCGTGGGAGATGATCGCGGGCGGCTTGGTGGCGGTGAATCCCGACCTTCTGTCGCGACTACGCGACCGGACACGGGCCTGGCTGCAAACACTGGGGCTCGCCGGCATTTTCCTGGGCCTGGCCCTGTTCACCCAGACTTCGCCCTGGCCGGCCTATGGCGCCGTCCTGCCCGTGGCCTCGACCGCCCTGGTCCTGTTGGCTCAATCGCCTAGATCGTTGCTGGGGCTCAAGCCGATGCAGTGGATCGGCTCGTCGTCCTATTCGATCTATCTCTGGCACTGGCCGCTGTGCGTCGCCCTGGCCTATTTCGATCTTCAACAGCCGGTCGCAAAGGTCGGAGCCTTCGTCCTGGCCCTGGGGCTGGGCTGGGCATCCTACCGGATGATCGAGCAGAACAGCCATCGGCTACTCAAGGCCGCATCCTTGCGGGGCGGCGCGGCGAGCATCGCCCTGGGCGGCGCCGTGCTGATTGCCGGATGCTTTGCGGTCAACCAAAGCCTCGGCTTTCCCAGCAGGGTGGCCGGCGATCGGGCCCTGTACGAGGACGCCTCAAAGGCCGATGGCGATCGCGCCTTCCCGTCCGGCCGGTGCGGCGGCCTTTCGCCGGTCACCGGCGCCGTGAAGCCATGCTCGGTCGGGACGCCGTCCGCGCGCGGCGACGTGATCGTCCTGGGCGATTCCTTCGCCGAGATGTGGTTCGCCAGGGCGCAGGCCCTGCAGCCCCAGCTCACGGATCACGCCGTGGTCTTCGTGACCAAGAACGGCTGCCCTCCCGTGCACGGCGTGGAGCGCACAGCACCCGGGTTCAATTGCGCCGCCTTCAACAAGGCCGCCTTCGCCGAGGCCCTGTCGCCTCGCTACAAGACCGTCGTCATCGCTTCGATGTGGACGTCGCATTTTCGCAGCGACCAGAATGTCGTGAACGTCGATCGCGACACCGCTCTGCGCCGCCTTGGCGAGGACGTGCATCGCTTGCGTGCGGCGGGGAAGACTGTCGTCGTCGTGACCACCTCCCCCTATCCGGGCGAAGAGATCACCGAACGCATCAAGGTCCTCGCGTTCCAGGGGCGGCCGGTCGATGCGCACTGGTCGTTCGACTTCGGCAAGGTATCGGCTCTCGCCCCCGGCGTGGACTCCGGACTTCGCCGGCTCAATGAGCCCGGCGTCACGGTCCTCGACCCGAGCGCCATCCTGTGCGCCGACGCGATCTGCCCGTTGATGGAAAACGGCAAGCCTATCTATTCCGACGCCGGCCACCTGCGGTCCAGCTTCACGGCCCGGCGCGGCGACTTCCTCGATCCGGCGTTCCTGGGCCGTCTCTAGGCGTCAGGTCGCCGGCAGGGGCTTGGGCCGCGCCGGCGCCAGGTGGCGCCGCCAGAGATCGCTGAAGAACACCATCAACCGACGCTCCAACACGATGTGGACGACGTAGCCGCCACCGATCATCAGGCCCACCAGGATCGGGAAATAGATCAGCGTGGCCAGGCCCGGGCTCAGGTGAAGCTTCAGGTAGACCTTGTCGACGATCCAGCCAATCAGCCAGTGGAACAGGTAGATCGAGTATGAGGCGTCGCCCAGCGCGGCCAGGGTCCGCCCCCAGGACGATGTCACCGGCGACCTCTTCTGTTCCGTCACCAGTCCGAACACGGCGACACCGCAGACAAGGCCGGCGAGCAGGACCTGGCTGGGAACGTTAGAGAGGGCCGCGGCGAAGGCCGGGGACACCATCCCGCCCGTGAACAGGACCGCCATGGCGATCCCCGAGAGCAGCAAGGCGCCCTTCGGACGCCAATGCTGGCTCGCGTAATAGACCGCCGCCCCGACCGCGAACTCGAAATAGCGCGGCCCCAGGAATTGGCCGACGTATCCCTGCACAGGGACCACGCCGAGCGTGTTGAGCAAGATCAACAGGCTCCACGCGGCGATCAGCACCAGGCCGATCCGTCGACTGAGGATCAGCAAAGCGAAGGCGGCGTAGAAGGAAATCTCGTAGACCAGGGTCCAGGCCACGCCGATGATCTGGCCGTTCGGCGGGTTGGGCAGCAGGAAGAAGCATCGGATCACGCTGCCCAGGTCGCGCGCGGACCCGTCGCCGGCGTCCGGAAAGACGAGATAGAGCGGCAGCACCGCCAGTAACAGCAGCCAATAGAGGGGATAGATCCGCGTTGCCCGGCGATATGCGTACCGGCCGAGCATTCGCGGCCGGCCGATATCAGCGTCGTGGATGTAACAGATGATGAAGCCGCTGATCACGAAGAACAGATCGACGCCCAGCCGGCCAAAATGGAAGACGCCGAGGGCCGCGATGTCCGGCGCGTGCTTCATCACCCGCTCGGACGCATGGAAGCAGCACACCGCGATGGCGGCCACGGCGCGGCCGCATTGTAGCCAATCGAGCCTCTGGCGGGCCGTTTCGAGCGGTGGGGTCTGCGAGAGTTCAACCATTCGACCCTCCTATCCTACGCTCCAGCGACGACTAGCGACCGTGGAAACTCGGCCACCACGCGGCGAACCGGCCCAGGCCTTCCTCCAGCTTCACCTTCGGCTTGTAGCCGGTCAGGGCGTTGAGCTTGGTGATGTCGGCATAGGTGGCCGTCACGTCGCCGGGCTGCATGGGGCGCATGATCTTCACCGCCTCGCGGCCGATGGCGTTCTCGAGCGTGGTGATCATGTCCATCAGGCCGACCGGATCGTTGTCGCCGATGTTGTAGATTTCATGGCCGCCGCGGGCCGGGGGATTGTCCAGGACGCCGACGATCCCGTCGACGATGTCGTCGATATAGGTGAAGTCGCGGGCCATCTTGCCCTCGCCATAGACCTCGATGGGCTCGCCCTTCAGGATCTTCTGGGTGAAGCCGTAATAGGCCATGTCGGGGCGCCCCCACGGGCCGTAGACGGTGAAGAACCGCAGGCCCGACATCGGGAAGCCGTAGAGCTTGGCGTAGCTGATGCTCATCAGCTCGTTGGCGCGCTTGGTGGCCGCGTAGAGCGACACCGGCGCATCGACCGCGTCGGTCTCCTTGAAGCCCGCGCCCTCGCCCGCCCCCAGGGACTGGGGGCGATCGCCGTAGACCGAGCTGGACGAGGCGTAGACCAGGTGGGTCACGCCGTTGTGGCGCGCGGCCTCCAGGATCGACAGGTGCCCGGCCAGGTTCGAGCGCTGGTAGGCGAACGGGTTGTCGATCGAGTAGCGCACCCCGGCCTGGGCGGCCAGGTGGACGATCCGCTTGGCCCCGCTGGACCGGACCAGCTCCATCACCGCCGCGTCGTCGGCGATGTCGAGGCGAACCATGGTGAACCCCGACCGCCCGTCGAGACGGGCGGCGCGGGCGGCCTTCAGGGCCGGGTCGTAGTAGTCGTTGAAGACGTCGATGCCGATCACCGTTTCCCCGCGCTCGAGCAGGCGTTCGGCGACATGCATGCCGATGAAGCCGGCGGCGCCGGTGACGATGATCGGCCCTTGGCTCATGCGCCGCGCCCGATGGAGGCGTAGGTGAAGCCGGCGCGGACCATTTCGGCCGGCTTGTAGACGTTGCGCAGGTCGACGACGACCGGGGCCTTGAGCAAGCCCTTCAGGCGCGTCAGGTCCAGGGCGCGGAACTGGTCCCACTCGGTGAGGATCAGCAGCACGTCGGCGTCCTGGGCGGCCTCGTAGGGACCCGAGACGAAGGTGACGCCCGGCATCATGTGCGAGGCTTCCTTGGCGCCTTCCGGATCGAAGGCCTGGACCTTGGCGCCCTTGGCCTGCAGGGCCGGCAGGATGTCGAGGCTGGGGGCGTCGCGCATGTCGTCGGTGTTGGGCTTGAAGGTCACGCCCAGCACGCCGACGGTCTTGCCGGTCAGGTCGTCCGTGCCCAGCACGGCGGCGACCTTCTCGGCCATGGCCTTCTTGCGGGAGTCGTTCACGGCGACCGTGGTCTCGATCAGCTTGGTCGGCGCGCCGTACTGCTGGGCGGTGCGCACCAGGGCGATGGTGTCCTTCGGGAAGCACGAGCCGCCATAGCCGGGACCGGCGTTCAGGAACTTGCCGCCGATCCGCTTGTCCAGGCCGATGCCCTTGGCCACCTGCTGGACGTCGGCCCCGACCTTCTCGCAGAGGTCGGCCATCTCGTTGATGAAGGTGATCTTCATCGCCAGGAAGGCGTTGGCCGCGTACTTKATCAGCTCGCTGGTGCGGCGGCCGGTGAAGACGATCGGCGTCTCGTTCAGCGACAGCGGGCGGTACAGCTCGCGCATCACCGCCTGGGCGCGCTCGTCCTCGGTGCCGACGACGACGCGGTCAGGACGCTTGAAGTCCTCGATCGCGGCGCCTTCGCGCAGGAATTCGGGGTTGGAGACCACGGCGAACTGGGCGTCCGGGCGGACCTTCTTGATGATCGCCTCGACCTCGTCGCCGGTGCCGACCGGCACGGTCGACTTGGTGACCACCACGGTGAAGTCCTCGATCAGGCCGGCGATCTCCTCGGCGGCCGCGTAGACGTAGGTCAGGTCCGCGTGGCCGTCGCCGCGGCGGGTGGGCGTGCCCACGGCGATGAACACCGCGTCGGCTTCCTTGATCGCCTGGGCGCCTTCCAGCGTGAAGAACAGGCGGCCTTCGCGGACGTTGCGGGCCACCAGGTCGTCCAGGCCCGGCTCGAAGATCGGGATCTCACCCTTCTCGAGGCGCTCGATCTTGCTCGGGTCCTTGTCGATGCAGGTCACCACGTGACCGAAGTCGGCGAAACACGCCCCAGACACCAAGCCAACATAGCCGGTGCCGATCATCGCTACGCGCATAGTATCCCCATTCAAAAACCCGCCCAATGCAGCGGGACAAAGCCAGTTAAGAACGTGGTCGCCCAACTCCGGGACGCGGACAACCGGAAACGCTCGGGAGGA
This sequence comes from Caulobacter sp. 05T431, assembly GCF_056665975.1. Lineage (NCBI taxonomy): Bacteria > Pseudomonadati > Pseudomonadota > Alphaproteobacteria > Caulobacterales > Caulobacteraceae > Caulobacter > Caulobacter sp. 05T431. The sequence continues at coordinate 32,048 of NZ_JBFTKU010000017.1, forward strand.
GAGCGTGGGCTTTCAGCCCCCGGTGCGAGCGCTATGGGTTTGGGCGGACGAACCCAGTTGACAGGCAGACGCGAGATCGCGCCCGGGTGACTAGAAGAACCGCTCGCCGATGCGAATGGTGTCGCCGGGCGCGACCGTGGTGGACGGCGACAGCACCGTCTTCACCTCGGTCGTCGCGCCGTCGCGCTTGATGAAGACCTGCTTCTTGTCGGCGCGGTACGTGTAGCCGCCGGCGGTGGCCACGGCGTTCAGCACGGTCAGGCCCGACGTGTAGGGATAGGTGCCGGGCTTGGTCACCTCGCCGAGGATATAGAAGGGACGGAAGCCGAGGACTTCGGCGCTGACGCGAGGCTCCTTGAGGTAGCCGTCGCTGAGGGCCTTCTGCACCGCTTCCTGGAACTCGCCGACCTTGAGGCCGGCGGCCTTGACCTCGCCGACCAGCGGCAGGGAGACCAGGCCGCTGCCGGTCACAAAGAACTCACCCGACAGGTCGGGCTCGCCGTAGACCGTCACCCGAACCTTGTCGCCCGAACCGAGCCGGTAGTCGGTGTCGGTCGCCGTGGCGATCGTGGGCGCCGTGGCCGGGGCGACGGGCGCGGCCTGCGGCGGCGCGGCGGCGGGCGGCGGGAAGGGCGTCATGTCCTGCGCCAGGGCCGGAGCCGCCTGCAAGCTGATCAGGGCAATACCGAGCGACAGCGCCACGCGGTTCCAGAAACGCCGAGCAATAGTCATCGGTTAAGTGTTCTCAACATTACGTCAGTCCCTGTGACCGTCGTCATGACATGTGTATGTGACGACGACAAGGCGAAGCGCTAAACGCGAAGAGACTTTCGGGCCTGAAGCACAACCGGAGGACTCTCGGTCAAGCGAACGGCGGTCAGGACGCCCGTCGCATAGGCGCCGGTGTCGACATTGATCCGGTCACGCCCGAGGTACGGCTCGCTTTCCGGCGTGTGGCCGTGGACCACCACGCAGTCCAGCCGGTGCGGCAGGGTCAGGAAGTCATTGCGGATCCACAGCAGATCCTCGGACTCCTGCTGGTCCCAGGGCACGCCAGGTCGGACGCCCGCATGCACGAACAGATAGTCGCCGTAGCGGGCCGACAGCTCCAGTTCGCGCAGGAACCGGAGATGGTCGGCAGGCAGGTTTTCCCGGAACTGCGCCTGGACGTTCCGCCAGCTGTCGGCGTCGCCGCGCCCGGGTGGTCGCGTCACGTCGTACGAGGCCAGGGTTTCGCCGCCGCCGAACTCCGCCCAGGACGGCCCGACCTCCGGAGAGTCGAGGAACTGCAGCAGGGTCTGCTCGTGGTTGCCCATCAGGGTCCGGACCTCGAAGCCGCTGCCCCCGTCGGAAGCCTGCTTCAGCGCKATCAGCCGGTGGATGACCGCCTTCGAGGCCAGGCCCCGGTCGATGTAGTCGCCCACGAAGACCAGCACCGGCCGGATCGGCGGCGACAGGGCCGCGACGTCGTCGGCAATGGTTTCCAAGAGAGCGTCCAGAAGGTCGAGGCGGCCGTGGATGTCGCCGACAGCGTAAACGAGCCGCCCCCCCGTCGAGGCGGAGACCTTCTCGGCGGCGCGCGGCTTGGAACGGAGAAAATTGAAACGCATCGGTTGGCCAATCGGCGCGGCTGGGACGCACGGACGCCCGGTTCTACGGGCCGCAACTTGCCTCACCGCCTCGATGCAATCAACTGCGCAGCGAAGAAGGTAACCAAGAATAAACCACATTGAGAAAGACGCAATTCACGAAGCTCTAATTCGTCATTTACCAATAATATTGAAGTAACCAATTAGTTTTAAGTAGATATTACCACATCTTTTGACCCGATATTGAAAGCATAATTGGAAATTAGTCTCGCATTTCACAGCGAGACTTCGATGCGAATTCATCGTCAACTCGGCTATATCGCCGGCGCCGCGACCGCCCTGCTGATGGGCGCGAGCGCGCATGCGGGCGGTCGCCCGTTCATGCCGATGGGTGAGACGGTCGCGGCGCCGCCCGGCTACACCGACCTGTGCCAACGGGGCGAGGTCTCGTGCGGAACCCAGATCGCCGCGATCTCGGCGCCCGCCGCCCCGACCGGCGCGCTCGCGACGTCGTCGATCGGCGCCGGGCCCACGCCGCGCTTCGAGGCGCCCGCGGAGCCCTCGGCCGAACAGGACGCCGCGCCGATGCTCGAATTCGCCGTGCTGCGGGCCTATCGCCCCGCCGTCGACGACCAGTTCGCCTTCGCGGACGCGCGAATCCAGGCCGCCTTCGAAGCCGACGCCCGTCCCGCTACGCCCGCGGTGATCGAAACCGTCCCGGCCGCCCCGGCCCTGGTCGGCTCGGCGCAGATGCGCCTGGTCAACACGATCAATCGCGAAGTGAACCGCGACGTCCACAAGGCCACGGACTTCGATCTCTACGGCCTGCTGGAATATTGGTCGCTGCCGCGCGTCATCAACGGCAAGATGTACGGCGACTGCGAAGACTACGCGCTGGAGAAGCGTCGCCGCCTGATCGCCGCCGGCGTGCCGGAATCGGCGCTGTCGATGGCCGTGGCGGTGACGGCCCGCGGCGAAACCCACGCCGTGCTGGTGGTCAGCTTCGAGTCCGGCGACTGGGTGCTGGACAACCTGACCCCCTGGGCGACCCCCTGGGAAGACCTCAACTATCGCTGGGTCCAGCGCCAGGTCGCCGGTTCGTCGACCTGGACGGCGGTGGGCTGATCAAGACCGGGGCGGCGAGGCGAAAGCCCCGCCGCCCTTGCCCCTTCCGGGTACGGAAAACCAAGAAACCCCGCGGCGGCGCCRCGGGGTTTCTTGGTTCCAGGCCGTCCCGTGGGACAGCGGATATCCGGGTGTCAGAGGGCCAGGCGGACCAGGGCGGCCAGGCCGAACCACAGGCCGCCGGAGATCACCGCGGCCAGCGTCCAACCGATCAGCCGGGGCAGGCGGCGCGACGCCGCGGTCGAGACCGACGCCGTGTCGGCGATCATGGAAACGTCAGCGGGGATGGTGGACATGATGGTCGCTCCTCTGACTACGGAGCCTAGATGAGGAGCCCTAATTCCCGCCTAACGAACGTGATTTACGCACCTTCATCATAATCTATGGTTAAGGTGTTGTTTATAAGCGACGAGGCCGTTGCGTTGCGGTAGAGAGTCTCGGGGTTGCCTCTGAACCAGGGTCAGGGCGATATGCAGGGGATAGTGCAGTGAGCGGGAGCTTGAACACAGAAGTCATGCAGCACGCCGCGACTCCTTTCCTGCCGCGAGTGGCGGTCGATCCGTTCAAACGCCTTTTTGACTTTTTTACGGCACTTCTGTTGCTTGTGTTCTTCGCACCTGTGCTGTTGCTGACCGCACTACTGATAAAGCTGGAGTCTCCCGGCCCCGCTTTGTTTCGCCAGACGCGCGGTGGACTGAACGGTCGTCCGTTCACCATCTACAAGTTGCGTTCGATGCGCTGCGAAGAGAACGGCCCCAATGTGGTTCAGGCCCAGCGCGGCGACGATCGCATCACCCGGATCGGCAAGCTGATCCGCATGGCCAGCATCGACGAGCTGCCGCAACTGCTCAACGTCGTGAAGGGGGACATGTCCCTCGTCGGCCCGCGGCCGCACGCCCAGGCCCATGACGACTATTACGGCTCGCTGATCCCCAGCTACAACCAGCGCTTCATGGCCCGCCCGGGCCTGACCGGCCTGGCCCAGATCAAGGGCCTGCGCGGCGCCACCGGCGAGCTCGACGAGATGTCCGCCCGCGTGAAGGCCGACATCGACTATATCGACAACTGGACGCTGCTGACCGACCTGCGGATCATGCTGCTGACCGTGCCGCACCTGCTGCTGGCCGAGAACGCCTACTAGGCTTTCCACCCCACGCCAGGGCGGATCCGCGCCCAGGACGATCAAGGTAAGACAAGCGGCCCGACCTTCGCGAGGCGGGCCGTTTTGTGCGCCGCCGCGGCTCAGGGGGCGGGCGGCGCCATCCGCAGCAACGCGATCTGCAACGCCATGCCGACCCGTCCCGCGGGATCGTGCAGACGGTTGGCCATGGCCACGAACCGCGAGGGCTGGCCGCTGCGGCGCCATTCCGCCTTCAGATGATAGACCGTCTGCTCCCGAGCGTTCTGGCTCAGCCGCCCCCAGTGTTCATAGGCGAAGACCGTCCGCTGGTCGAACAGGCTGCTCTGCAGTGGCGCGACGGTGAACGACCGCTCCAGGGCTAGGGTCGCGGCGGAGTCGTCGCCGACACGGGCCTCGATCGACGCCCGCCGCAGCCACGCAGCGCCGGACGCGGGCGTGAGGTTCAGTTCGCGGTCGCTCAAGGCGCGCAGATGATCCAGCGCTTGCGGCTTGAAGCGCGGCTCGGTCAAGCCGGCCTCCACACCATGGGCCAGGGCTTCGGCGGGGGCGGTGGGCCAACCTGACAAGTCGCCCCCGAGGCGCGCGGCGACCAGGGGCGCGCCCGCCAGGATCGACGCCGTCAGGGTCGCTCCGGCGACGCCAATAATCGGCCATGGCAGGCGACGCGCGTCGGCCACGCTCTTCGTCGTCCGCCCCAGAGCCATGCTCGCCGTGACGCCCAGGATCGTGGCGCACAGCGCCTGAACGGCCGGCACCTGCAGGGCGAAATCGGTCACCCCGTGCACCAGGAAAACAATCGCCCCGCCGAGCACGGCCCGCGCCCAGACGCCTACGCCGCGGTCGGATCCACCCGCTTTCAGGATCGGCCAGATCAAGCTCGCGAACAGCGCCAGCATGACGACGGAGCCGACAATTCCGCCCTCCTCCAGCCATTGGAGGTACAGATTATGGGCGGCCCGCACGTCGTAGAGGACCGAAAGGGACTCCCCCGTCACGACCAGTTGGTTGACGGTCGGGAATGAACCCAAGCCCATGCCGCTCCAGGGCGAGGAGAGGAAGGCCTCCCAGTGCGGTTGGAAGATGATCGAGCGGACCTCGACGTCCCGGCCAGTGAGGTTGAACCGCTCCGCMAGATGCCCCGCGCTCCGGAGGGCCAGCATGGCGATGAGCAGGATGGCGACGGTGGCGATCATGCTCGCCCCGCCCTTCAGGCTCTGTCGCTGGGCGAAGATGTTCCAGACGAGAAACACGATCAGGCCAAGCAGCGAAGCGAGGACACCCGCGCGTGAGGCCGTCATCAGCAACACCGTGGCCAGCAGCGCCGTGGCGCCCAGCCAGGCCATGGCCTCGGGGTCTCCTCGTCGCAGGACGGTCAGGCCGGGATGGCGGCGAAAGCGTTGCATGGCCGCGGCCGTCGCCAGGAGCACGCCCCCGCCGAACACCGTGGCCGCGCTGTTGGGACTGAGCAGGGTGGCCGCCAGCCGACCGACCCGGCGCACCGTCACGTGGTCGACCAGGGCTACGACGGCGTAGGCCGAAAGGGCCGCGAGCCCCGCACGCAACAGCCAGGCGCCCCGCGGCTCGGACGCGCCAAGGATCCGAGCCGACACGAACAGCGCCGCCAGGCCGAAAAGCTGCAGGACGTTAAGCAAGAGCGCCGAGCGATCGACCGCCAAGCTGCCCATCCGCCCGGGCAGATAGGCCCAGACGGGATGAGCGCCGCCGGGGCCCAACGGAGTCAGCGGCCAGACGACCACGACGACCAGTAAGGCGAACAAGCCCGCCTGCGGCGCCAGGCCCKACAGCCCCGCCAGGTCTCGGCGCGCCCAGTCACAGGTGAGCAGAAGCCCGAGAAGATAGGCGGCGTAAAGGCCGGCGAAAACGGTGGCCGTCGCGATGTCGCTGGCCCCGAAGGCCACAACGGCCAGGAACACCAGCAACACCAAGGACAGCGTCGCGATCTTCTCGGATATGCTCAGGCGACGGACACGGCGTCGGGACGGTCGATCGCCGGTGGCGACCGGGCGCTCCCCGGTCGTGTCAGTCGGCATAGTACTTGCGGTAGCTCTTGTAATAGTAGTTCGCGTCGCCGTAGCCGTAGCGGCCCTGGGCCTTCAGATCGACCTGGGTCAGGGCCACGCCGGCCACGAACACGCCCTTGCCTTGCAGCAGGGCCAGGGCCGAGGTGATGGCCTTGACCGGCGTCTTCTTCCAGCGCGCCAGCATGACCACCGCGTCGGCCGACGGGGCCAGGATGCGGGTGTCGGCGATCGCCAGAAGCGGCGCGGTGTCGAGCAGCACCACGTCGAAACGTTGCCGCAGGTCCTGCAGAAGGCGCGCCATGGCCGCCGAGCCGAGGACGTCGCGGGGCGTGGTGGCGGACTTGGCCAACGGCAGGACCTTGGCGCCGCTCTGATCGGTGATCAGCGCCTGCTCCAGGGTCACCTGGCCGTTCAGGACCTCGATCAGGCCGACGGTCGGCGGTTCGGCGAGGAACCGGTTGATCGCGCTCTGGCGCAGGTCGCAATCGACCACCACCACATTGGCGCCGGAGGTAGCGAGCGTACGGGCCAGGGAGAAGGTGGTCGTCGTCTTGCCTTCGCCAGGCAGGGACGAGGTCACCGCGATCACCTTGGCCGGCTCGCCGATCTTGGCGAACAGCACGGCGGCGCGCAGCTTGCGGAAGCTTTCCGCGAAGCCCGACAACGGCTTGCTCAGCAGATAGTCAGCCGGGCTGACCCCGCGCGCCAGCTTGCCGTCGACGGCCGAGCTGAGCAGCGGAACCGAGCCCAGATAGGGCTGGCCCAGTCGACGCTCGACCTCGTCCTCGGTGAACAGGCCGGCCATCAGGATTTCGGCCAGGATGATCGCCATGAGACCCGCGCCGAGCGCGGCCGCCAGGCCGATCGCAAGGTTCAACGACGGCTTGGGATAGCTGGGGGCGGTCGGAATCTTGGCCTGCGAGACGACGCGGGCGTCAGGCTGTTCGATGCCTTGGCTGGCCGTCGTCTGCTTGAAGCGGGCCAGCAGCGACTCGTACAGCGTGCGGACCGATTCCGCCTTGCGCTCCAGCTCGCCCAGGCGAATGCCGGCGCGGTTGTTGCCCGCCAGGGTCCCCTTCGAGGCGGAAACGCTGCTGGCCATCGACCCCGTGCGCTGACGCGCGACCTGGGCCTGGGCCTCGAGGCTGGAAATGATACGGCGGATTTCGGCCTGGATCTGGCCGTCGATATCGGCCAGTTCGCGCTTGGCCTTGAGCAGGTCGGGGTGGCGCTCGCCATAGCGGCCGCTGAGGTCGGCGACCTTGGCGCTCTGCTCGGCGCGCTGCTTGCGCAGCTGCTGGACGACCGGTGAATTGAGCGACTCGCCAACGTCCTCGCCATTGCTGCCGCGGGCCAACTGGCTGCGGGCGATGGACAGACGGGCGTCGGTCTCGGCCTGGGCGGCGCGCGCCGAGGCCAGCTGCTGGTTGAGACCGGAAATCTCCTGCTCGGTCAGGGTAGCGCCTTCGGCGCTGAGCAGGTTGTTCGCGATCTTGTATTGCTGGACGTCCGCCTCGGCCTGCTGCAGCTGACCGCGAAGGTCCTGCACCCGGGTGTTGAGCCATTCATTGGCCTTGGCCGTGGCGTCGAACTTGGCCTCGAGCTGCTCGGTCAGATAGAGGTCGGCGAAGGCGTTGGCCAGTCGGGCCGCGCGCTCGGGATCGGGGTGGATGTAGTCGACCGAGATCAGATAGGTCAGGCCGGCGCGACGAACCTTCAGGCCGTCCAGCACGTTGTCGACGATCTTTTCCCGGAGACGCTGGGCTTCCACCGTGCCGGCGGCGGGCGTCGGGGCCGGGGACTTCTTGGCCCAGGGCAACAGCGCCTTCAGCCCCGTGGGCTTGGCGATAGAGGGATTGAAATAGGGGTCCTGGTCCAGCTTCAGCTGCGTCACGACCCGGTTGGCCAGCGAGCGCGAGCGCAGGACTTCGACCTCGGTGTCCATGGTCTGGGTGTCGGCGGGCAAACCGGACAGCACCGCGCTCATGTCAGTCACCTGCTCCTGGCGCGGATCCAGCATGACCTGAGCGGTGGCCGTATAGCGCGGGGTTTCCTGCAGCGTGAACAACAGCACCGCCACGAAAACCACCAAGGCCACCGTCGCGAACAAACGCAGGCGGCGGCGGAAGGTCGCGATCAGGACGTTGAGGTCAAGCGTCATCTCTCCAGCGCCGGGCGCTGGAGAGATTTGGGTCTCGTAAGCTGAGCCGTCCATGAACACTCTCAATAGCGCTGGGGCAGGGCCCCGGACGCTTCCTAGAACTGGAGCGCGACGGAGGCCGCGATCTTGTTATCGCTGAAGGAGGTCCCTCGGTTCGCACCGGAAGAATCCTGCTTCAGGTAAGTATAGGTCAGGAAAACCCCTACGCGGCGGTTAAGCAGATAGGCCACCGAGGCGCCGGCGCCCGTGCGCTTGTCGTCCCGATCGATCTTCTCATACGCATCCTTGCCGTAGCTGGCGTTGGCCGAGAGCAGGACGTTACGCAGCAATTCGTGGTCAATGTTGACCCCGATATTGTTCGAAATGTAGCCGGGCGAGCCCGTGGCGACGGCTTCCTCGATCGTCCGACCGCCGGTGGCGGTCACCGTCGTCAGCGCGGTCGGGAACCACTCGATCTTACCTTCGGCGCTGAAGCCGTCGATCTTGCCGTAGCTGGGCGTGTCGTAGGATTGCTTCATGTAGCCGACGGCGATGTCGCCGCGGATCACGTCCGTGAGCTCGAAATTGGAGCCGATCGTGGCGACGTAGCCGTCGGAATTGCGATCCGAGGTCGACAGGTCGTAGTCCTTGGTGTTGCCCAGGACCTGCACGAACACCGCCGTGTCGGGGCTGACGGCGTATTCCGCCTTGCCGCCGAAGTAGAATTCGTTGCGGTCGCGGAAATCCTGATCGACCGGCGCGCCGGCCAGGGTGGCGCCGTCATCATAGTTGTAGTCATAGTCCGACAGACGGCCGGTCAACCGCACGCGGTTGAATTCCTTCACGCCCGTCAGCTTGCTGGTGATCAGCTCGTATTCGATCGGCTTGGCCGACGAGACCGGCGACTGCGGCGAGGTGCGCGGCTCGGTCAGCTTCTGGTACTGAGCCGAACCCGAGATGTTCGCGCCGCGGACGATGTCCAGACGCCCGTTGACGCCGAGGGTATATTCCTCGGTGTTCTCGGTGTCGAAGTCCGAGTAACGGTTGATCGAGGCCGAGGCGAACGCGCCCAGGGCGTGACGCGACCAATTGGAGCGCGCGGCCACTTCGGGCTTAACGCGCCAGATCGTATCGGATTCCACCAGGACGTTGTTGGCGTAGATGTTGTCGTTGTGCTCGACGGACGCCGTCACCCGCGGATAGAGGGTGAAGCCGCCGGCCTTGATCCCGACCGCCTCGTAGTCCGGCCGCGGACGCTCACGAACGGTGACGTTCTTGTCGCGCTTGAAGTTCGACCCCAGGTCCTGCGCCGAAGCGCCATGAGGAACGGACACGGCCAAAAGTGCCGTGAAAGCCACGGACATCAAATATTTCATTGAGCAATCCCCACCTTCGGAAACTTCGATTTCCGTTAGGACGTCGCCATAAGGCACACACAAAAACCTAGGGCCCGAACACGGCCCGGACCGACTAGCCGCCGCAGTAAGCGGCGACCACGCCAGCGCACGGATCGAAAGCCGCCGGAGTGGTCCCGCCGCCACCGCCGCCAGCGCCCTGCAAGTTCACCAGCACGCTGACCGACGGCCCTCCGTCGATCGCGCCGGTCACCGTGGCCGACTGGCCGGTGGCGGCCAGCTGGGCGATGACCGCCGGGTCGCTGGCGACCATTTGCGCGAACTCGGGCGCCACGCTGGCGGCCACGGCGATCGCCACGCCGGCGCTGATCGTGCCGGCCTTGACCGCGGCGATCAGCGCCTGGGCCATCATTTCCGGCGTCGCGCCGCTGGTCGACAGCGCCTGGATCACCGCGCCCTGGATCGCGGACAGCTTGTCGGCGCTCGAGAGCGTGGAGAAGTTCGAGGCCGACGCGGCCGAGCGCGCGGCCGACGAGATCACGGCTTGCAACGAAGCGACCGTCGGCGCGGCGGGCGCCTGCGCCCAGACGGTGGCTTGGCCGACGGGAGCGACAACCATGGCCAACCCGACGACGATAGCGCTCAGATGACGCGATGACATGTCTATACCCCTCTTCAGAATTCATTAGCGGTATAATGCCGCAACCGCGAACACTCCAGCATTATCTGTGACTCGTTAGGAAAAGCGCGCCAAAGCGGCGAATCCCCGTGGTGTACGCTGCTTTTTCGTGCGTCCCGGGACTCTAGGCGTCGCTATCGGACAGCATAGACGCCCGCCGATACGTGCCAATGATCTTAACTTTTCGCCTGACGGGAACATTCCCCTCTCAAGCGACCTAAAACGCCGGGTCAAGCCTGCGGGACGATTTGCATGTACCCGACGACGAGCGTGAAGACCGGCGCCCGGCGGTCTCATTTTCGACGCCTTCTTAGCAGTCGCAGCATAATTGGCTCGATGCTCGGCCAGGCCAGGAGCGCGAGGAGAGCCAGAATGACCACGACCGCCAGCGACATGTCCGCACCTCGGAAAGCCTTGCTTTACTTAGCATGAGCGTGACCGCCGTTCGATGACGGCGCGGCCCCGCGCGCCTTTTGGCCGGCGGGAAGACGCGACGCGAGCCACAACCCTGGAGAACCGGACGGATTTTGATCAATTCCAGGCGGAACTTGCGTTCGCGCCTGCCGCAAACGGATGTTTCAGCCGGTGAGGCGGTCCGGCGGCGGCGCGTTTCAGGCTCGACTTCCAGCGGCCATGGTCCCGCCGCACCCCGCCGGTAGAGGTCGGCCGGGTGAAATCGAGTATCGCCTTGACCCACCCCGCCACGGATATGGACCGCCAAGCGCCGGCCGGCGGCGCCACGGGGTCTGCTCACGCCGTCGCCAGACCGCCCGCGCGGCGTTCGGGCCGCGGGCACGCCGCCCGGCGACGCTGGCTGGTCATCGGCGGTGCGTCGCTGATCTTCCACGGCCTGCTGGGCTGGGCGCTGCTGATCGCCGTGCCCGCGCCGCCTGTGCTTGTCGAGCCGCGCAGCGTCGTGGTCCAGCTGATGACGCCCGATCCGGCGCATACGCCGGAACATCCCGCCGCCGCCCGGCCCCAATCGGCGCCGCTGCACGTCCCGACCCTCCGGGCGCCGCCGCCCTCACCCCTGCCGGCCTTGGCGCCTTCGCCGGCTCCCGCCGCGTCCGGAGCCATCGTCGCCCCGCCCGGCTTCACCGCGCGCGGAACCCTGACCGGCGGCGGCGAGGCCCTGCGCCAGGCGGCCCGCGAGGGCGCGTGCACCGAGGCCGACATCGTCCACCTGACCAAGGCCGAACGCGACGCCTGCAACGAGGCGATCGGCGCCAAGCACAAGGACGGTCCGGCCCTCTACGCCGCCATCGACCCCGACAAGAAGGCGGCCTTCGACGGCGACTGCAAGAAGGACGACGACTGGTGCCTCTACCGCACGGGCAAGGGGCCCTATCCGGGCCTCTTCGCCCTGGGGCGGAAGAAGAAAATCAAGGGCTGGGACTAGGGCGCGCGCCCTAGAGCCCGACCTCGTCGTTCAGCGCCGTGATCTGCGGCTGGGCGGTGACGATCCGCACGCGCAGGCCTCTCGCCTTGCCGCCCGGGATCGACAGCTTCACCGAGGCGGTCTTGGGCAGCAGGTCCTTGGGCGCGCGCAGGGCCGGCACGGGCGCCGACGACAGCACCTTGCCGTCGGCCGAGACCAGCTCCAGCCGCGCCGCGGCGGCGTCCTGCGCCCCCAGGCTGTGCACCTTGACCGTGACGGTCCCGCCCTTGACCACCGCGTCGCCGCGACCGATCCCCAGGTCGGCCCGCTTGGCCGGATCGTCGCCCGCCGTCGCCAGCTTCATGTCGATGACCGTCGTCTGGCGCGGGGCCAGGACGACCCGGGTCCCCAGGCTGCGCTCGAAGGCGACCGAACGGGTCTCGCCCGAACCGTCGATGGCGTCGTCGCCGTCGGCGTCCACGCCCTGGGCCAGGCTCCACTGGCCCGGCGCGACGTTCCAGCCGGTCATGGTCGCCGTCACCGGATGGTCGGTCAGGTTATAGGCCACGACCTTGAAGCCCGTCTTGGTCGCGTCCTTGACCAGCACCGCCACGTCCGTGCCGTCGGCGCCGTCGAACCGCCAGGACACCACGTGCCCCGGGGTCATCTGGCCGCGCTTGTTGGCGATGCCGCCCAGGCGCGAGCGCTGCAGCACGTCGCTGGGCAGCTCCACGCGGTCGGACCACCAGTGCCCTTCCGTGTGCATATACATATGCTGGGCGTTCCACTGGATCTCGTCGGCATAGAGCGCCTCGAGGTACTTCTTGTCGCCCGTCAGGGTCCAGGCGGCGTAGCGCTCCAGCGCCCCGCCCTTGGCGGCCTGCTTCAGGATCGCGTCCTTGTTGGCCTCGCCCAGGTTCATGGCCGTCAGGGCGTTGTCGTTGATGCTCTGCAGCGACTTGATCCCGTTCTTGGCGATCCGCCAGTTGATCGGGGCCAGGTACTTGGGGTCGCCGGTCATGCGCCAGGCCGACCAGAAGATCTGGAACGGGCCGTCCGCGCCCGAGCCCTGCAGCACCGTACCGCCGCGCTCGGCGTCGCTGCGCCAGTTGATCTCGTTGGGCAGGGTCCCGTCGGGCTTGGCGTGGGCCAGGTAGCCGTCGGCCAGGCCGATCACCAGGTCGCGGGCGGTCGGGTCGCCGTTGTAGTCGCCGATCAGGATGGCCGGGTGGACCACGCCGAACGAGTACGGCTTCTGCCACTCCCACGGCCCCTCGCGGTACGACAGCGCGCCGCTGTACCAGTTGGTGTTGAAATGCACGTGGCCGGCCGGGTTCTTGTCGATCACCCGCGGCAGGGCCTTGACCGTGGTGAACAGCCGCTCGACCGCCAGCGGGTCGCCGTAGTTCACGTACATCGCCTCGGAGTTGCTGTTGATGCCTTCCTCGTAGGCGTGCAGCTCGTCGGTGACGATGGTCGACAGGCCGTCGGTGAACATGCCGTTCTTGTAGACGGCGTCGGTCAGGCGGTTGAGCGAGGCGGTCAGCTTCTCGGGCTGCACGCCCATCAGGGCCAGGCCCGGCCATTGCTGGGTCAGGTCGGTGTCGTCGGAGATGCCGCCGCCGAAGTCGCCGTACTCGACCTGGCGCTGGTCGATCCACCAGTCGACGAACTGGGTGACCTGCTTGAGGTCCTCGGTCTGGCGGAAGGCCCACAGGGGCGTGCCCGCCGGAGCCTTGGGTTGGTCGAAGGCCGGCCAGCCCTGGCTGCCATAGGTGATGTCGCCCCAGTATTCGCGGCCGATCTGGTTGTCGGGATCGACGCGCAGCAGGTCGGAGATGTCGGCGTAGAGGCGACGATAGAGGCCCTGGCGCTTGGACGTGGTGTGCTCCTCGACCAGGAACGCCCAGTTGTCCTTCACCTGGTTCAGGCGATCGGCGACGTGCTCGGCCTTGGCCTGGTCGCGGTCCTTCAGCACCAGGCGGATCTTGGCGCCGTCCAGGGCCTTGGCGTCGAAGTCGGGGCTGTCGGCGGCGATGGTTAGGTACAGGCTGTCGGGCGTCAGGATGCGGTCACGCAGGTCGAGCCACACGGTGCGGGCCTCGCCCGGCTTCACCGAGACGCTGACGTCGATCATGTTGCGGGCCGGCCAGATCGGGTCCTTGACCTGGATGTTCAGCGGGATCAGTCCGCCGTCTTCGGCCGTGACCTTCAGGGCCGGGATGTCGATGGCGATCCCGTCCAGGCCGTCGCGGGCGTTCTCCCAGCCATAGGCCCAGTTGCGGGCCAGAGCCTGGGCGGCCGGGGCGTCGCCGAAGCCCGAGGGGATCAGCACATGGACGATCGGCAGGCCCTTGGCCTCGCCGCCCGCGCGCTTGCGGCTGGGCGCGCCCTCGGGCAGGGCGACCACGGTCGAGCGTTCGGCCGCCGGGAAGCGGCCGGCGATGTAGCCGTTCAGGTCCTTGAGGTTCAGATAGTCCGGCGCGGCGTCGACCCGCACCGTGTAGGTCATCTTGAAGGCGTCCTTCGGCTCCTGGCCGGCCGACACATTATAGGCCCAGATCTCCTGGATCGGGGTCTCCTGGGCCACGTTGGTGAAGCTCAGCACCCCGCCCTTCAGCGGCTGGGCGAAGCTGGTGACCGTGCGCTGCTGGTCCTTGGCGCGCGTGGCGAGCTTGGMGCCCTTGTCACCATCGGAGGCGGCCCAGCTCAGCTCGCCATAGGCCGGGCCCTGGATCTCGACGCGGTTGACCGGTTCGTCGGGCAGGGCCAGACGCAGGGTCTTGCCGCCGTCGACATAGACGTTCCAGTCGGGCAGCTGGAAATAGTCGTTGCGGCCGGGCAGGCGCGAGCGGTTGTAGACGCCGGGCCAGGTGGTCTCGGAGATCCCGTCGGTCCCCTTCCACATCCACTCTTTGAGGTCCTTGGCGTCGGCGAACTCGACCTTGCGGATGCGGGTCGAGGCGTCGGCCAGGTAGGGCGGCAGGTCGGCGGGGCGGTTCCAGCCGTAGCGCTGGCGCCAGGCCGCGCGGATGGCCGGGTCGTCAAGGCTCACCGCCGGGTCGGCGGCCGCCGGAGTTTCGTTGCGGGCCAGGGCCGCGACGGCCGTGGCGTCCAGCGCCCGGTCGTAGACGCGGATTTCGTCCATGTCGCCGCCGCGCAGGAAGTTGTAGCGGCTCTGCACCTGGTGCGGGGCGACCACCCGGCCGGCGATGCCGAACTGGTCCAGACTGGCGTCATAGACCGCCCTGGTCTCCTTCTTCGCCACCGGCTTGCCGTCGACGAACAGCTGCACGCCCTGGGTCTCGTCCCAGGTGAAGGCCAGGTGGGTCCAGGCGTCCGGCGCCGGGGGCTTGTCCAGCTTGAACGACACCCGCGTGCGGGCCAGGCCGTTGTCGGTGACGAAGGCGTCGTAGCCGTGGCCGTTCCAGTCGATGCGCAGGAAGGCCATGTCCCAGCTGGTGTGGTCGGCGTAGCCCACGCGGAAGATCACAAAGGGCGCGACCCCGACCGGGTAGCCCGAGCGCCAGAAGAACGACAGCGTGCCGCGCTGGGCCTGGATGTTGCCGGGAGCGTTCCACGACAGGACGCCGTCGTCCTCGGCGTGCAGGCCCTTGCCGGCCTTGCCGTCGGCGATCGGGGTGACCTTGTCGGCGAAGTTGGGGATCGGGTCGCCGACGGCGACGTCCGCGTTCAGCCCCTTGTCGGCCGAGACGTGGAAAAGCAGGGCGGGCTGCTTGGCCTGCACCTGGGCCTGGGCCGCGCCGGCCAGGATCAAGGAACAGGCCGAGGCCAGGAAAAGCGCCTTGGTCACCTGATGTCACTCCCCAGACAGATCTTGTTGATCCCGTCCTAGCAGCCGTTGGCGACCGCCAGGTTAACCGGTGTCATTGCTTGTATCCTGGGTGATCGCGCTTCTCGGCGCCGCCCGCAAGAGGCGAAAGGCCGCGCCCCGGCCCCTTGCGGGTCGGGCCCAAACAAAAAGGGCCCCGTCCTGCGACGGGGCCCTTCTCGTTTCCGGTGGCTGCGAGGCCTACCAGGCCTTGCTGAGGGTCACGAAGGCGCGACGCTCGACTTCCAGGCCCGCCGTCTGGCGCTGGTGGCCGTCGGTCAGGTTCTGGCCGCTGACCGCCAGGGTGATCCCGTGGTCGAAGGTGCGGGCCACGCGGCCGCCCAGGGTCACGTAGTCTTCCACGGCGACCAGGGCGCCGGTCGACAGGTAGGCCTTGTGGTCGCCGGTGTAGTGGAAGAAGCCGTCGGCGGCCCACTGGGCGTTGGCCCAGCCGAACGAGACGTTGGCGCGGGTTTCCGGCGTGGTGGCCGAGAAGGCGGCCAGGCGGACCTGCGGCGAGAAGCCGGCGGCGGCCTCGTCGTCGACGTCGGTGAAGGTCCAGTCGCCGCTCCAATGGAAGCCGCCCTCGATCTTGCCCGAGGCCGTCAGTTCAACGCCCCACATCTTGCTGTCGCCGATGTTGCGGTAGCTGAGCAGCGGCAGGACGCCCGGCGCGGTCGGCATGACGTCGATCTGGCCCGAGGTGGGCTGACCCTTCACGTCTTCGGTCTTCTGGCGGAAGACGCTGACGCCGGCCTTGGCGTCCAGGCCCGGCAGCGGACGCTCGTAACCGATCTCGTAGTTGGTCACGATCGACGGCGCCAGGGTCGGGTTGCCGATCACGCCGACGGTGTACGGACCGGCCGTGGCGCGCAGCTGCACCGCGCCCAGGTCGACCAGGGTCGGAACCTGCACGCCGCGCGCGGCGGTGAGCTTGAAGGTGTCGGCCTGGGTCGGACGATAGACGGCGCCGAAGTTGTAGGACGCCTTCTTGATCGAGCGGTCCCAGTAGGCGTTGGTCACGGCCGGGTAGCCGGCCGGGAAGGTGCCTTCACGCGACAGCGACAGGTCGTCGTAGCGGCCGGCGGCGGTGACGGCCAGCTTGTCGCTGATCGCCCAGTTCCACATGCCCGAGACCGAGACGACCTCGTAGCTCAGCTGGCCGCCGGCCAGCGGGGCGGTGTTGACCTCGTTCTTGCGGTACTCGCCGCCGATGCGGAAGGTGTGGTTCGCGCCGATCTTGAACAGGTCCTGGACGCTGACGACGTCCAGCTTGTTCTCGAAGCGCGCCTTCTGGCTGGCGACCAGTTGCTTGGCGGTCAGGTTGGTCTCGTAGGCCGAGGCCTGCAGCAGGCCCAGCTTGGTGTCGGACGCCAGGGTCGCCTTGACCGAGGTCGTGACGTACTTGCTGGGCGAGTAGCTGTAGTTCGAGACCGCCTCGCTGACCTGGACGTTCGACCACGAGCCTTCGACTCGCAGTTCGGTCTTCTCGGTCAGCTGGGTGATGGTGTCGAGGTTGGCCGAGACCCGGGCGGGGTCGGTCACCTGGCCGGCCAGGACGGTCGAGCCGGCTCGGCTGTACTCGTCCATCTGGGCCGCGCCGGCCGACAGGCGGGCGAAGAAGCGGTCGCCCAGCTTCACCGACTTGACCACCGACAGTTCGCCGTAGCCGTTCGTGCCGCCCGTCAGGTTGATCGAGCCGGCGCTGTCGAACTTCGGGTTCTGGGTGATGATGTTGACCACGCCGCCCACGGCGTTGAAGCCGAACAGGGCGCTGTTGGGACCCTTGACGACTTCGATCTGGCGGATTTCCGACAGCTGCACCGGCAGGGTGGCCCAGGCGGTGTAGCCGTAGTGGTCCAGATAGACCTGGCGGCCGTTGATCAGGACCAGCAGGCGCGGCGACATCGCCTGGTCATAGCCGCGGACGCTGACGTCCGAGGCGCCAGCGCCCCAGTTCAGCACGTCCAGGCCGGCCACGCGGCTGAGGATGGTCGGCAGGTCGACGGCGCCCGAGCGCTTGATGTCGTCCTGGGAGATGATCTCCATGGCGACCGGCACTTCGGTCGAGCGCTGGGGCGAGCCCGTGGCGCTGGTGGTGACC
Organism: Caulobacter sp. 05T431; assembly: GCF_056665975.1. Classification (NCBI taxonomy): domain Bacteria; kingdom Pseudomonadati; phylum Pseudomonadota; class Alphaproteobacteria; order Caulobacterales; family Caulobacteraceae; genus Caulobacter; species Caulobacter sp. 05T431. The sequence continues at coordinate 49,433 of NZ_JBFTKU010000017.1, forward strand.
GGCTCGTTGAACAGTTGCTCCATCGCGCCGTAGTCGATCGACTGGGCGTGGGCGGCCGAGGCGGCCATGGAGAGGATGAAGGTAGCCGAAACGCCGGCCAGGAGGGTCTTTTTCATGATTGGTTCTCTGGGCTCGGACGGGATCAGACTTCGCGGATCATCATGCGGAAGGCGGCCTTGAAGACCGCGCCGACGGCGGCGGCGGCCGCGCGGTTGACGACGATCTCGACCTTGGGATCGGCCGACACGCTCATCACGCAGGCGCCGCTGGTGGCGCACGAGGTGTCCGAGCCGATGGTGATGATCTTCTTGGCCTTGGCGGCCGCGCCGACGTTGACGCCGGTGGTGACGTAAAGGGCKGCGACGCCGCTGACGCTCGAGACGGCCGAGGCTTCGACCGGCTTGGCGGTCAGGGTCACGGCGCCGGCGCTCATGCCGCCGCCGATGGCGGCCATGACGGCGTTCTTCTCGGCGACCGAGGCGGGCTTGGACGGATCGAACACGACGCCCAGCACGGCTTTGCCGGTGGGGCCGTTCTCGAGGAAGGTCAGGGCCCGGCCGGCGACCTGCACGTCCTTGGCGGCGTCGGCGTGGGCGACGCTGAGCGGCGCGACGGCGAGGGTCAGAGCGCAGAGCGCGACAACGCCCCGAGTGTTTCTTTTCGACATTCTTGTATCCCCTGCCCGAAATTCTTCCGGGCTTCATGAGGGGGCTGATGTCGCGGGAGGCGTAAACAAGACCATAACCGGAAATCGGATAACGCCGATATATTCTTATGTAATGTGGCCGACATAGGAAATTATACTGGAATAAAGGCCCGATATATTCTGTATATGCCGCTGCCGTGGATTTCCAATACGGGTTTAAATATATCGCATCGCGATGCGACATGTTCTTCAACAGTTAAAGACAAGGCCACCCACCTCATCATGAACTTGGATTTCTGATGGGATGACATGTTCGGCGGCCATCAAATTCTGAAGGCCGGGCAAGCGGAGCCGTTGAATCCTCCGTCGACGGACATCTTGTCGCAGGACGGCGCGAACCCCCGGTCGCGACGTTCGGACGCGGCGCCTGGACGCGTGGACGACACGCGCGCAACCGAGGGGGGAGCCGGTCTTGGGCGGGTGATTCTGGAGATCGGGAGAAGTGGTGCCGCTTACAGGACTCGAACCTGTGACCCCCTCATTACGAATGAGGTGCTCTACCAGCTGAGCTAAAGCGGCGCGCTTCGTCTCCAGGCCCGATCTTCGGAAAGGAAGAGGCCCGGAAGACACTGGTGTTCCCGACGCCAAATCACCGACCCGGCGCGAGGAGGGGCCTATTTAGCGGCGCGAGGGCCGCTTGCCAAGCGTCGGCGTGCGCCTGTCTTGCGACGGGGCGCCGGAGCGGGTTGTTCCGGCTCCGGAGACGGGGCCGCGTCGAAGCCGGCGGGGTCGAGTCCCAACCCGATCCCGGGGTCGTCGGGGATGGGCATTAGCGCCCCGCCCGTCTCGGCCGCCCGGACGAAGGGCGTGGATTCGGCGTAGGCCGAGGGCAGCTGCGGCAGCTCGCTCATCGTGCGCTCGCGGCGCTCGAAACGCGGATGGATCAGCTCGCCCGTCTCGGCGTAGCTGACGGTCAGCCGCGCCCAGTCGTCGCGGGCGTAGGCGAAGGCGCGGCCTTCGGGGTCCAGGTCCGACCAGTCGGGCTCCTGCGGGGCGGCCACGCCCCGCGCCACCCAGGCGCGGGCCTCGTCGGCCTCGCCGCAGGCATAGGCGACGCGCGCCATCAGGCCGGCGATTCTTGCAGTCAGCTCTTCTTCAGGAAGCAGCCGGGCGGCGGCGCGGGCGGCGATCGGGTCGCCGCCGATCAGGGCGCTCTCCACCTTCAGCAGCCGGCTCTCGCGGGCCTCGGGCTTCAGATTGGCCAGGGACGCCAGGCGGGCGGCGCGCAGCTTGGGGGTCTCGCTGGTCTTCAGGTCGCGATAGGCCAGCCACAGGGCCGGGTGCGGGGCCTGCTTCCAGGCGGTCTCGATCAGGGTCCCGGCCTTGGCGGCCTTGCCGTCGGCGGCCTGCAGCCGGGCGGCCATCACCACGCCCGGCGCGAACTCGGGCTTGAGCCTGGCGGCCTGGGTCGCGAAGTCCAGGGCCTGGGCCAGGACCTTGGGATGGTCGGACTCCTCCAGGTCGGCGGCCGAGGCGGCCAGCAGGGCCGCACGGGCCCGCTCGGCGACCAGCGGCGGGACGATCTTGCGGTCCAGGGCGCCGCGCACCAGCTCCAGGGCGGCGGGCCAGTCGCCGGCCTCCAGCCGCGCCTCCAGCAGGGCGCGCCAGGCCCAGCGGGCGGTCTTGGCCAGGCCGTAGGCGGTCTCGGCGTGACGCAGGGCTAGGGCCTTGTCGCCCTCGGCCAGGGCGGTCTGCATCAGGCCGCGCAGCCCCGCCAGGCGCATCTCGGGAAAGCCCAGCATGGCGTTGTAGGCCTGGCGCGCGGCGACATGGTCGCCCGCCGCCTCGGCGGCCTGGGCGGCCAGGACGCGGACCAGGGCCGGGGCGTCCTCGGCCAGTTCCGAGGCCTTCTGGGCCAGGCGGCGCGCCTCGGAGCCGTCGCCGGCCGCCACGGCCAGGAAGCCGCGCGACAGGGCCTCGACGCCCTGCTTGCGCTTGGCCTCGGCCCGGGCGCGGGCGGCGCGCTGCGGCGCCTCGACCACCCACAGCAGGCCGCGCCACAGGATGGTGGCCAGGAGGGCGGTGAACAGGGTCAGCAGGGCGGCGGCCGCCGCCGTCATCTCGACGCGCCAGCCCATCCAGTCGAGGCTGGCCGCGCCCGGCTCGCCGGTCAGGGCGACCACCGCCACGGCGATGGCGGCGACCACGAAGAAGACGAACGCCGCCCGGATCATGGAGCCACCGGCGCGGGGGCGACCGTCTGGGCGCGGGTCACCTGGACCAGGCCGGCCAGGGCGTCGGCCCGGATCGCGGCGATGTGGCGGTCGATCTCGATCCGGCGCTCGGCGGCGGCGCGCCAGGGCGCCAGCACGGTCTGGGCGGCGGGCGGAAGGGTCTCCAGATCGGTCAGGGCGCCTTCGATGTCGCCCTCGTTCAGCAGCTTCTGGGCCCGCGCCAGCACCGCGTCCGGCGTATTGCCCTGGGTCGCGCCGACCTGGCGGATCGAGACGACGCTGGACAGGGCGTGGCGCAGCCGTGCCAGGAAGTCGGCGTTGCGGCCGGGGTCGCGGGCGGCGACGGCGGTGCGGCCGGCCAGGGTCTCGAACTCGTCGGCCAGGCCCGCGCGGGTGGGCGCGCCCTGCTGGGCCAGGCGGCCCAGGGCGCGCAGGTCCGGCGACAGGGGCAGGACCCGCTCCAGGCCGGCCAGCTCCTCGGCGAACGGCCGGGCGGTGCGGGCGGCGTCGGCCAGGGTGGCGGCGGCCAGGGCCGCGCCGGCGGCGTCCAGCGCCCGCTGCTGCCCGGTCTCGAGCACGGCGACCCGGCCCTCCAGCTGGGCCACGTCCTCGGACGCCGGYGGCGKAGCCTGGGCGATGCTGGGCGCGCCGTACAGCGGCTGGCCTGGGCCGGCCTGGGCCGAGGCCGACGCGCCGGCGGCCGGCTGCGCGGCCGGAGGCGGCGTCTTGCCGCCCGAGAACCAGGACGGACCGAATCGCGCCAGGGCCGCGCCGGCCGCCACGCAGATGAACCCGAAGGCGATCAGCGCCCAGAAGCCTGGCCCCAGGAGGCGGCGGCGGCCATACAGCGCCGGGTCGCGCGGGGCGTCGGATTCAACGGGATCGGTCGCGAGCGTCATGCGCCATTCGTGCCCCACGCCGCCGCGCCGCGCAATGTTCAGCTTAGGCCGTCAGCAGGTCCAGCAGCGCGGTTTCGGTCGGGTGCGGCGCGGACGTCACGGAGTCCAGCCGCCCGGTTTGCACGAGCGTCTCGAGCGGCGCGCCCACGGACGGCGACAGGCACAGGGCTCGAAGACTGGGCGCTGGGCGAGCTTGCAGCACCCGCGCCAGCTTGCGCGCCGCGCGGGGCGAATAGAGCAGGACCGCGGCCATCGTCCCCAGCTGGGCCAGGGTGGCGGGTTGCGGGTCGCGCTCGACCGTTTCGTAGACCGCGACCTGTCGAGCGGTCAGGCCGGCCGCGACCAGGGGCGAGACGAGGTCGCCGGCGGGCTCCAGGGCGCTGGGATGCAGCACCGCGCCGCCGATCCGGTCCTTCCGGCCCACGATCAACGCCGCGAGGGCGCCGACGTCGCCGTCGGCCGAAAGCACCTCGGTGAAGCCGGCCTCGCGCGCGGCCCGGGCGGTGCGCTCGCCGACCGCGAAGGCCGGCCGGCTCCTGTCGGCGCACAGGCGGGCGAAGGCCTCCACGCCGTTGACGCTGGTGAAGGCCAGGGCCGCCACCCCCTCCAGGTCGATCGACGGCGACAGGGGGACCACCGCCAGCAGCGGATCCACCAACGGCGGCAGGCCCATGGCCGTCAGGCGCGCGGCGGTCTCCTCGGCGCCCGGTGAGGCGCGGGTGATCCAGATCCGCGGCGCCGCCGCCACCATCCGCCTACTCGGTCAGGATGAGGGCGGGGCCGCCCTCGGCGCGGACGGCGGCGCCCAGCTCCAGGCCCAGGGTCCGGGCCTCGTCGGCGGCGTCCTCGCTGGACAGCGTGACCGAGCCCTCGCGACGGAAACGCATGGCGCCGTCCGGGGTCAGGGCTTCGACGATCAGGGTCAAGTCCAGGCCGTCCAGCCGGGCGTGGGCGCCGACGGCCGTGCGGCACGAGCCTTCCAGGGCGTAGAGCGCGCCGCGCTCGGCGGCGACGGCCAGGGTGGTGGCCTGGCAGCGCACGGCCTGCAGCCACGGCAGATCGACATCCTCGGCGCGGGTYTCGATGACCAGGGCGCCCTGGCCGGGGGCCGGCGGGGCGGCCAGGGGGTCGAGCCAGCTCTTGGTCAGATGGCCCAGGCCCAGGCGGTTCAAGCCCGACTGGGCCAGCAGGATGGCGTCGGCCTCGCCGCGCTCCAGCTTGGCCAGGCGCGTGTCGACATTGCCGCGCAGCATCACGACCTCGAGGTCGGGACGCACGTGCAGGGCCTGCGCTTGCCGCCGAAGCGAGGCGGTGCCCAGGCGCGCGCCTTTGGGCAGGTCTTCCAGGCGCTCGCAGGCGTGGCTGATGAAGGCGTCGCGCGGGTCCTCGCGCTCGGGCGTGGCCGCCAGGACGAGGCCGGGCGGCAGGACGGCGGGCATGTCCTTCAGCGAATGGATGGCGCAGTCGATGCGGCCGTCCAGCAGGGCCTCCTCGATCTCCTTGGTGAACAGGCCCTTGCCGCCGATCTCCATCAGGCGACGGTCCTGGATGCGGTCGCCGCTGGTGACGATCGGGATCAGCTGGGCGAAGGCCTCGATGTCGCCCGCGCCGTCCCAGCCGAGCGCCTTGGCGATGCGGGCCTGCATCAGGCCGGACTGGGCCAGCGACAGCTTGGAGCCGCGCGCGCCGATACGGATGGGTTGCCGGGACAAGGTTCGAACGTTACCTGCAAGATCGAAAGACGCCTTCGCTGCTACAGGAGCGGCGAAGCGCCCGCAACCGAATGACCCCCTTAAGGAAAATGGGCCTCACCGTACTCGGACTGGAAACCAGCTGCGACGAGACCGCCGCGTCCGTCGTGCGGCGGGACGAGGACGGCCGCGTCACGGTGCTGTCGTCGATCGTCGGCACCCAGTTCGAGCAGCACGCCCCGTTCGGCGGGGTGGTGCCCGAGATCGCCGCCCGCGCCCATGTCGAGGCCATCGACGCGGTGGCCGCGGAGGCGATGCGCGCGGCCGGGATCGGCTTCGACGGACTGGACGGCGTGGCCGCCACGGCCGGGCCGGGCCTGGTGGGCGGGGTGATGGTGGGCCTGGCGTTCGGCAAGGCCGTGGCCCTGGCCCGCGACCTGCCGCTGGTGGCGGTCAACCACCTGGAGGGCCACGCCGTGTCGGCCCGGCTGGGGGCGTCGATCGACTATCCGTTCCTGCTGCTGCTGGTCTCCGGCGGGCATTGCCAGCTGCTGGAAGTGGCTGGGGTCGGGGCCTGCACCCGCCTGGGCACCACGATCGACGACGCGGCCGGCGAGGCCTTCGACAAGATCGCCAAGAGCCTGGGCCTGCCCTATCCCGGCGGCCCGGCCCTGGAGAAACTGGCGGCCAGCGGCGATCCCTCCAAATTCGACCTGCCCCGCGCCCTGCTGGGCCGCAAGGACTGCGACTTCTCGTTCTCGGGCCTGAAGACAGCCGCCGCGCGGCTGGCCGAGAAGATCACGGATGAGCGGCAACGCGCCGACCTGGCCGCCTCGGTCCAGTTCGCCATCGCCCGCCAGCTGTCGGAACGCACCGACCGGGCGATGAAGGCCTATGCCGAGCGCCATGCCGGCCAGACGCTGCGCTTCGTCGTGGCCGGCGGGGTGGCGGCCAACGGCGCGGTGCGGGCGGCCCTGCAGAAGAACTGCGCCGACAACGGTTTCAGCTTCGACGCCCCACCCCTGGCCTATTGCACCGACAACGCCGCCATGATCGCCCTGGCCGGGGCCGAGCGGCTGGCGGTCGGGATCTCTGACGATCTGGACGCCGTGGCGCGTCCGCGTTGGCCGTTGGACGAGGCCGCCGCGTTATCCAATCCGAGCAACAGTTTCGGTCGCAAGGGAGCCAAGGCATGACCTTCAAGCACGTGGGTGTCGTTGGCGCCGGCGCCTGGGGCACGGCGTTGGCCCAAGTCGCGGCCCGGGCCGGCCTGAAGGTCGCGATCCAGGCGCGCGAGCCCGAGGTGGTCGAGGCGATCAACGCCCGGCGCGAGAACAGCGTCTTCCTGCCCGGGATCGCCATCGAGCCGTCGGTGACCGCCGTGGCGGACATGGCGGGCCTGGCCGACTGCGACCTGATCCTGGCCGTCCCGCCCGCCCAGCACCTGCGCTCGGCCATGGCTGCCCTGAAGCCGCACCTGAAACCCGGCGTCCCGGTGGTGCTGTGCTCCAAGGGCGTCGAGCAGGGCTCGCTGAAGCTGATGACCGAGGTGGCGGCCGAGGCCCTGCCGGGCGTCGACATCGCCGTGCTGTCGGGCCCCAGCTTCGCCGCCGAGGTGGCCAAGGGCCTGCCCGCCGCCGCCACCCTGGCCTGCGAGGACGAGACGCTGGGCAAGCGCATCGTCGAGGCCATCGCCATCCCGACCTTCCGCCCCTACTGGGCCGCCGACGTGATCGGGGCCGAGGCCGGCGGGGCGGTGAAGAACGTGCTGGCCATCGCCTGCGGCATCTCCGAGGGCAAGGGCCTGGGCCGCAACGCCCACGCCGCCCTGATCACCCGCGGCTTCGCCGAGTTGACCCGCCTGGCCGTGGCGGCCGGCKGCAAGGCCGAGACCGTCGCCGGCCTGTGCGGCCTGGGCGACCTGGTCCTGACCTGCTCGTCCAGCCAATCGCGCAACATGAGCGTCGGCCTGGCCCTGGGCGCCGGACAGACCCTGGAGCAAGCCCTGGCCGGCAAGGTCTCGGTGGCCGAGGGCGTGGCCTCGGCTCCCGCCGTCCGCGCCCTGGCCCGCAAGCTGGGCGTCGAGACCCCGATCTGCGAGGCCGTCGCCGCCATCCTGGCCGGCGAGGTCGATGTCGACAGCGCCATCCTGGGTTTGCTTTCCAGGCCGCTGAAGGCCGAGGTCTAGGGCGACGAAGGGGACACACACTCGCTCCACCGCCCTTGATCATCCTGCTCGGACAGACGCGCGAGTGTGTGTCCCCATCTCCATCCTGAAAAGGAACACCATGCCGCTGTTCGCCATCGTCTGCCGGGACAAACCCGACGCGCTCGAGACCCGCCTGGCCACCCGGCCCGAGCATCTGGAATACCTGGCCCAGTCCAAGGTCCTGAAGCTGGCCGGCGCCCTGCTGGGCGACGACGGCAATCCGGTGGGCTCGATCCTGATCGTCGAGGCCGACGACATCTCGGCCGCCCAGGCACAGGCCGACAACGACCCCTACACCAAGGCCGACATCTTCGAGAGCGTCACGATCAATCCGTGGCGGCTGGCGGTAGGTAGCGTTTGAGCCGAACCGACCCCGACAACCCCGCGCGCCCCGCCGGCGGCACGGTCCTGTGCCCGCTGGACGAGATCGCCTCGCCCGGCGCGCGGGGCTTCCGGTTCCGCGTCGACGAGGCCGTGTTCGCGGGCTTCGTGGTCCGCAGGGGCCAGGCCGTGGTGGGCTATGTCGACAGCTGCCCGCACGCCGGCTGGCCCCTGGCCGGGCCGAACGGGCGGTTCCTGACCCGTGAGAACGACCTGATCCTGTGCGCCGGCCACGCGGCCCTGTTCCGCATCGAGGACGGGGCGATGGTGGCCGGCCCCTGCCAGGACGTGGCCCTGACGCCCTGGCCCGTGCGGGTGGCGGACGGCGCCGTCGTCACCGTCTGAAAGAACGCCGGTCGCCAAACCCCACGGCCACGGTTAGGGTCCGCCCCAAGGGACAGGGGCGCGACATGGACATCATTCTGCTGCAGCCGGGCGATCCGGATATCGTCTACACCCCGGACGTCCCCCGGATCGACGGCCTGCCCGCCGCCGTGATCGGCGGCTTCGATCCTCGCCTGTGCGTCCAGCTGACCGCCTTCGGCCAGGACCTGAAGGCGCCCGCCTCGCCGACCGCGCCGCCGGCCACGGCCTTCACGGTGATCAAGCCCGTCGACGCCCTGTCGGTGAAGCTCTACGAGTGTTGCCTGCGGGGCCGCCCCCTGGGCGAGGGCCACGATCGTCCCAGCTGGCTGCATCGGGTCAGCAACGGCGTCCTGGCGCTCAGCATCGCCCTGCGCGACGCGGTGATCGCCGACATCCAGCTGCAGGCCCAGGCCGACGGCTCGACGGTCGAGCGCCTGACCCTGGCCCCCTCCGAGATGCTGTGGAGCTACTATGCGCCCGGCGCCGGCACGCTGCACACCGGCTGGAGCACCCTGCAGAACCGGCCGATCGCCAGCTTCACCTGACCGTTCCTTAACCCCTTGCCGCTAGGCTTCCTCGACGCAAACGGGGAAGCCGCGCCATGGCCGACGGGTCCAATCCGAATTTCGACGCCGACCTGACCGACGCCGAGGACGCCCGCGGCGCCGGCGACAAGCTGCGCTCGCTGACCAAGATCAACCCGCGCTTCGCCGCCGCCCTGGCCCGCACGATGCTGGCCAAGCGCGACCATGCGGTGGTCGACGCCTTCAACGCCCACAGCGAAAAGACCGGCTACGAGTTCACCTCGGGCTGGGCCTCGAACAACATCCCGTTCGTTACGCCCCTGCTGCGCGACTTCGCCGGCAAGCGCGGCGACGCGGCGATCCGTTATCTGGAGATCGGGGCCTATGAGGGCCGCAACCTGGCCTTCATGGACTGGCTGATCCCCGGGCGCCTGGACGTTACCGTGATCGACCCCTGGTTCGACGAGGCCCTGAACCCGGAAGAGAAGTACCACGCGGTCGAGCCGCGCTTCCGCCGCAACATGGCCAAGACGGGCTTCCGCTCGATGACGGCCCACAAGGGCTTCTCGACCTACGAGCTGCCCAAGATGCTGGCGGCCGGCGAGCAGTTCGATCTGATCTATGTCGACGGCAGCCACACGGCTCTCGCCGTGCTGATCGACCTGTGCTTCTGCGCCGGCCTGCTCAGCGTGGGCGGCATGATGGTGCTGGACGACTACTGGCACGACATCAGCGAGATCGGCGGGCCGGGCGTGAAGCAGGCCACCGACCAGTTCTTCAACGCCTTCGGCCGCTATTTCGAGATCACCGCGGTGTACCGCCAGGTGGCCCTGACCAAGATCGCCGAGATCCCGCGCTAGACCCTGACCTCCGCCGAGAACTCGGCCAGGTCCTCGATCAGCGACTTGGCCGCCTGGGCCACCAGCGCCCCGCCCTTCTCGGGCGTGGCCTGGGCCGGGTCGGAGCCCATGCGGCCGTCGGCGTAGCGGGCGCGGAAGTCCAGGGCCTCGCGGATCGGGCCGGTGGGCGCGATCTTCGGCGAATAGTCGACGGCCTTGATGCTGTCCGGATAGCCCCACTGGGTCACCGCGATCTCCGACGGCGTCGCATGGCTGCCGTGGCCGGTCGGGAACTGCTGGTTGGCCAGGCCCATCACGCCCTTGAGGTCCCACCAGTTCTTCAGCTTCAGGGCGAACGGCGCGCGCTCCTTGCGGAAGCTGTACTCGGCGTAGATCTCGGAGAAGGCCGCCTCGATCGAGGCGACGTTGCCGCCGTGGCCGTTGAGGAAATAGATCTTCTCGAAGCCGTGGGCGCCCAGCGAGCGCACCCAGTCGCCGATTGCGGCGATGAAGGTCGAGGGCCGCAGGAAGATCGTGCCCGGGAAGGCCAGGTGGTGCTGGGCCATGCCGACATTGAAGGTCGGGGCCACCAGCACCGTGTCCGACTGCTTCGAAGCCTCGTGCGAGATGATCTCCGGGCACAGCCAGTCGGTGCCCAGCAGGCCCGTCGGCCCATGCTGCTCGTTGGAGCCGATCGGCACCACCACCGTCTTCGACGTCGCCAGGTAGGCCTCGATCTCGGGCCAGGTCGAAAGGGCGAGCAGCATGACTGGAAACTCCGCGAGAAATCCTGGACGGCGCTGGGGGAAGCGCGCGCCTACAAATTGGGGACGGCTTTACGCCCATCCCAGGGTGAAGCCGACCCCATTCTTGCGGCCAGGAGAGACAGCCATGACGCTCAAGCTCGGCGACATCGCGCCCGACTTCACCCAGGACACCACCGAAGGCCCGATCCACTTCCACGACTGGGCCGACGGCAAGTGGGTGGTGCTGTTCTCGCACCCCAAGGACTTCACCCCCGTCTGCACCACCGAGCTGGGGACCGTCGCCCGTCTGAAGCCCGAGTTCGACAAGCGCGGCGTCAAGGTGATCGGCCTGTCGGTCGACCCGGTGGACAACCACGCCCGGTGGGCCGCCGACATCGCCGAGACGCAGGGGACAGCCCCGAACTTCCCGATGATCGGCGACACCGATCTCTCGGTCTCCAAGCTCTACGGCATGCTGCCGGCCGACACGGCGGGCGGCTCGGACGGCCGGACCGCCGCCAACAACGCCACGGTGCGCAACGTCTTCATCATCGCGCCCGACAAGACCATCAAGCTGATCCTGGTCTATCCGATGACCACGGGCCGGAACTTCGACGAGATCCTGCGGGTCATCGACTCGATGCAGCTGACCGCCGCCCACAAGGTGGCCACCCCGGCCGACTGGAAGCAGGGCCAGGACGTGATCATCGTGCCCGCCGTCAGCGACGAGGACGCCAAGACCCTGTTCCCGGCCGGCTGGACCGCCCACAAGCCCTATCTGCGGACGACCAAGCAGCCGGGGTGACCACAAAGCCGGGGCGCGGTGGAGATTTTCCATTGGTCTTCTTGCGCCCCGCCCCTCGCCGCGCATAACTCCGCCGCAACGAGACCAAGGGAGTGACGGCGTGAGCGACGGACAGGTTTTTCCGGTTCCCGACGACTGGGCGGGCAAGGCCCATATCGACGCCGCCGGCTTTGAGGCCGCGCTGGCGCGGGTCGAGGCCGACCCCGAGGGCTATTGGCGCGACCTGGCCGGGCGGCTGGACTGGATCCAGGCTCCGACCAAGATCAAGGACGTCTCCTACGCCAAGGACGACTTCCGCATCCACTGGTACGCCGACGGCGTGCTGAACGTCAGCGCCAACTGCATCGACCGCCACCTGCCGCACCGCAAGGACGACGTGGCCCTGGTGTTCGAGGGCGATGAGCCCGGCGTGTCGTTCAAGGTCACCTACGGCGAGCTGCACGAGCAGGTCTGCCGGATGGCCAACGTGCTGAAGGCCGAGGGCGTCCAGAAGGGCGACCGGGTCACCATCTACCTGCCGATGATCCCCCTGGCGGCCGTGGCCATGCTGGCCTGCGCCCGGATCGGGGCGATCCACTCGGTGGTGTTCGGCGGCTTCTCGCCGGACTCGATCGCCGGCCGCATCCAGGACTGCGCCTCGCGCTTCGTGATCACCGCCGACGAGGGGCGCCGGGGCGGCAAGCGGGTGCCGCTGAAGGCCAATATCGACAAGGCCCTGGAGCACTGTCCCTGGGTGGGCAAGGTTCTGATGGTGCGCTGGACGGGCGCCGACGTGCCGCTGGTCCACGGCCGCGACATCGTCTGGGACGACGTCAAGGACGGCGTCTCGGCCGACTGCGAACCCGAGCCGATGAACGCCGAGGACCCGCTGTTCATCCTCTACACCTCCGGCTCGACGGGGAAGCCCAAGGGCGTGCTGCACACCACCGGCGGCTACCTGGCCTGGGCCAGCTGGACCCACGAGGTCGTGTTCGACTACCGGCCCGGCGAGGTGTTCTGGTGCACGGCCGACGTGGGCTGGGTCACCGGCCACAGCTACGTCGTCTACGGCCCGCTGGCCAACGGCGGGACCAGCCTGATCTTCGAAGGCGTGCCCAACTATCCGACTCCCGCCCGCTTCTGGGAGGTGGTCGACAAGCACAAGGTCGAGATTTTCTACACCGCCCCCACGGCCCTGCGCGCCCTGATGCGCGAAGGCGACGACTGGGTCACCAGGAACGACCTGTCGTGCCTGCGCCTGCTGGGCAGCGTCGGCGAGCCGATCAATCCCGAGGCCTGGCTCTGGTACCACCGCGTGGTCGGCAAGGACCGCCTGCCGATCGTCGACACCTGGTGGCAGACCGAGACCGGGGGCATCCTCGTTTCGCCCCTGCCCGGCGCCACGGCCCTGAAGCCCGGCTCGGCCACCAAGCCCCTGCCGGGCGTCAAGCTCCAGCTGGTCGACGCCGAGGGCAAGGTCCTGGAGGGGGCCACCGAAGGCAACCTGGTGATCACCGACAGCTGGCCGGGCCAGATGCGCACGGTCTACGGCGACCACGGCCGGTTCTTCGACACCTACTTCTCGGCCTATCCGGGCAAGTACTTCACCGGCGACGGCTGCCGCCGCGACGCGGACGGCTACTACTGGATCACCGGCCGGGTCGACGACGTGATCAACGTCTCGGGCCACCGCCTGGGCACCGCCGAGATCGAGAGCGCCCTGGTCGCCCACGACACGGTCGCCGAGGCCGCCGTTGTCGGCTATCCGCACGACATCAAGGGCCAGGGCGTCTACGCCTATGTGACGCTGAAGGCAGGCGTCGAGGCCACCGACCAGCTGCGCAAGGACCTGATCCTCTGGGTGCGCCAGGAGATCGGCCCGTTCGCCGCGCCGGACGTGCTGCAATGGGCGCCGGGCCTGCCCAAGACCCGCTCGGGCAAGATCATGCGCCGCATCCTGCGCAAGATCGCCGAGAACGAGCTGGGCAGCCTGGGCGACACCTCGACCCTGGCCGACCCGTCGGTGGTCGACGACCTGGTGAAAAATAGGGCCAAGGCCTGATGCGCCAGGGGCGGAAACTCGGCTAGGCTCGACCTCATGCCTGGCCGAGCCTTCGTCGTCGCGTTCCTCGTCCTGGCGGCCCCCGCGGCCGCCATGGCCCGCGACAACAGGCCCCTGGAGCCCAACCCCGACTGGTTGCGCAAGATCGAGAGCGGCGAGGTCGCGCTGGAGGCCCACACCGACCCCAGCGGCCGGGGCGGCCAAGTGCGGGCGATGATCGACATCGCCGCCCCGCCCGAGACGGTCTGGGCCGCCATCCTCGACTGCGACCGCGCCGCCCGGATGACCCCCAGCGTCAAGCGCTGCACGGTGCTGTCGCGCGAGGCCGGCGGGCGGGTGGAGCTGCGCGAGCACGTGGTCAAGTGGAGCTTCCTGCTGCCGGCCCTGCACTCCACCTCGCGCCTGACCCTGGAGCCCTATCGCCGCATCGCCTTCCGCTGCGAGGCGGGCGACATCAAGGATTGCGAGGGCCAGTGGCTGCTGGAGCCGCGCGAGGGCGGCAAGGCCACGCGCGTGACCTACGAGAACCGGGCCACCGCCCCCTTCGGCCTGCCCAACGGCGTGACGACCATGGCCATGCGCCGCGACGTGCCCGCCGCCCTGCGGGCCCTGCGCCGCGAAAGCGTGGCGGCGGCGCGATGAACGACCTGATGCTGTTCGACGGGGTCTGCAACCTGTGCTCGGGCTCGGTCCGGACGGTGCTGGCCATCGACCGCAAGGGCCTGATCCGCTTCACCCCGATCCAGTCGGCGTACGGACGCGAACTGGCCCTGGCGCATGGGATCGATCCGGACCAACCGACCAGCTTCCTGTTCCTCGATGGGGGTCGGGCCCTGGAGAAGAGCGCGGCGATCCTGGCCCTGCTGCGGCGGCTGGGCTGGCCCTGGTCGTGGCTGGCGGTGATCGAGGTGCTGCCCAGGCCCTGGCTGGACGGCGCCTACGACTGGCTGGCCGCCAACCGCTACCGGCTGATGGGCAAGCGCTCGACCTGCATGCTGCCCACGCCCGAGCAGAAGGCCCGTTTCGTGCTGGAGCCGCCGCTTCGATGAGCGACGGCTCCAGACGCATCGTCCTGGTGGGCGCCAGCGGCGTCTTCGGCCGGCGCCTGGCGGCGATGATCGCCCGCTGGCCGGATGTCGTCCTGGTGCTGGCGGCCCGCGACCTGGCCCGGCTGGAAGCCGTGGCCGCCGAGCTGGCCGCGACCGGGCCAGCCGCGAGGATCGAGCTCGCCCGGCTGGATCGCCTGGACCCGGCGAACCTGCCGGCCCTGGCCCCGTGGGCGGTGGTCGACGCCGCCGGACCGTTCCAGGGCCAGGACCAAGCCTTCCCCCGCGCCGTGCTGGCGGTGCGCGCCCACTATGTCGACCTGGCCGACGCCCGCGACTTCGTGGCCGGCTTCCCGGCGGCGCTGGACGAGGCGGCGCGCGCCGCCGGGCGATGGGCGATCACCGGCGCCAGCTCGACCCCGGCCCTCAGCCACGCCGCGCTCAATGTCCTGACCGCCGGTTGGACCCGGATCGACCGGGTGGAGGCCGCCATCTCGCCGGGCGCGCGAGCGCCCCGAGGACTCTCGGTGGTCCGCGCCATCCTGGCCTGGGCCGGCGCGCCGGTGCGGGTGTTCTCCGAAGGCCATTGGACCACGCGCCCCGGCTGGAGCGGCCCGCGCCGCATCGCCTTCCCGGGCCTGGGCCGGCGCTGGACCAGCCTGGCCGAGACGCCGGACCTCGACCTGCTGCCCGCCCGCTTCCACGTCCGCCGTGACGCCATCTTCCGGGCCGGACTGGAGCTGCCCATCCTGCACCTGGGCCTCTGGGCGCTGAGTCTGCTTCGGCGGATGCGCCTGGTCTCGACGCTGGAGCCCTTGGCCGTGCTGCTGGGCGGGGCGGCGGGCCTGGTCGCGCCGCTGGGCTCGGACCGCGGCGGCATGGTGGTCGAGGCCGAGGGGCTGGACGCGGACGGCGTCCATCGCTTGGCGCGCTGGGGCCTGTGCGCCGAGGCCGGCGCGGGACCGCACACCCCGGCCGCCCCGGCGGCGGCGGTGCTGCGGGCCCTGCTGGACGGCCGGCTGGGCCAGCCCCGCGCCACKCCCTGCGTCGGCCTGGTCGATCTCGACGCCATCCTGCACGAGCTGCGCGACCTGCCGATCCGCGCCGGGCTGGAGCGCCAGCGTCCGGACACGCCCGGCCTTTTCCCCCGCCTGCTGGGCGAGGCCTGGCCGGCCCTGCCCGAGGGGGTCCGCCGCGCCCATGCCGGCGTCGCCCCCGTCACCCTGACCGGACAGGCCCGAGGTCGCGGCGCGCCCGGCCTGCCCGCCCTGGTCCGCCGCCTGCAGGGCATGCCGCCGGCCGGGCTCCACGCGACGACGGTGACGATCACGCCGGCGGAGGACGGCGAGCGCTGGACCCGCCGGTTCGGCGACCGCACCTTCGGCTCGGTGATCCGGCCGACCCCGGGCGACCCCTGGACCTTCGAGGAGACCGTCGCGCCCCTGACCTTCCGGTTCACCGCCGCGCCCTATCCGGGCGGCTTCTCGTGGGTGTTCGACGGCTGGCGCGTGGGCCCCCTTTCCCTGCCCCGCGCCTGGGCGCCGCGCGTGCGGGCCCGGACCTTCGCGCGCGCCGGCAGTTATCGCTTCCGCGTCCTGGTCGCCCATCCGTGGCTGGGCGTGATCTTCGGCTATGCCGGACGGCTTTCATGACAAGACGGTAAGCTTGGCGCCCCGGTACCGGATGCTAGGGTCGCGCCTTGCCGTTTCCGGAGCGCCGTCCCTCATGATCCGTCCCGCCGCCAAGGCCGCCCTCGTCGCGCTGGCCCTCTCGACCACCGCCCTTTCCCCGCTGGCCCACGCCCAGGCCCCTACGGCGCCCGCCAGCGCCGGCGTGGCCGTGCCGCCGATCGTCTACAAGCAGCGCACCCTTCCGAACGGGCTGAAGATCTACACCTCGCGCGACGCGACCACGCCGAACGTGACGGTGCAGGTCTGGTACGGGGTGGGCAGCAAGGACGACCCCGAGGGCCGCTCGGGCTTCGCGCACCTCTTCGAACACCTGATGTTCAAGTCGACGCGCAACATGCCCAACGAGTTCTTCGACCGGCTGACCGAGGACGTGGGCGGGTTCAACAACGCCTCCACCTACGACGACTTCACCAACTACTACGAGGTCGTTCCGGCCAACCACCTGCAGCGGCTGCTGTGGGCCGAGAGCGAGCGCCTGGGTTCGCTGGTCATCGACGAGGCGGTGTTCAAGTCCGAGCGCGACGTGGTCAAGGAAGAGCTGCGCCAGCGCGTGCTGGCCAATCCCTACGGCCGGTTCTTCGCCCTGAACATCACCAAGGCGTCGTTCGACAAGCACCCCTACCACCGCCCCGGCATCGGCTCGATCGAGGAGCTGGACGCCGCCACCGTCGACGACGTACGCGCCTTCCACCAGGAATACTACCGCCCCGACAACGCCGCCCTGATCGTGGTCGGCAATTTCGACGAGGCGCAGCTGAACGCCTGGATCGACCAGTATTTCGCGCCGCTGAAGGCCCCCGCCGCGCCGATCAAGCAGGTGACCGTGGTCGAGCCGGCCCGCGCCGCCTCCAAGGTCGTCACGACCTACGGCCCCAACGTGCCGCTGCCGGCCGTGGCCATGACCTGGCTGGCCCCGGCCGCCGCCGATCCGGACGTCCCCGCCCTGGCGGTGCTGGACGCCATCCTGTCGGCCGGCAAGTCGTCGCGCCTGTATGACAGCCTGGTCTACGACCAGAAGATCGCCCAATCGATCTTCTCCTCGGCCCCCAACAACGCCCAGCCGGGCCTGTTCTACGTCGGCGCCATCATGGCCGGCGGCAAGACGGTCGAGCAGGGCGAGGCCTCGCTGAGCGCCCAGGTCGCCAAGCTGCGCACGACCCCGCCCACCGAGGCCGAACTGGCCGAGGCCAAGGCCGGGCTGCTGGCCGACGCCGTGCGCGGCCGCGAGACCATCGACGGCCGCGCCTTCKCCCTGGGTTACGCCCTGCGCACGGAAGGCGACGCCGAACGGGCCAACACCGACCTGGCCGCCCTGCAGGCGGTGACCGCCGCCGACGTTCAGCGCGTGGCCGCCAAGTACCTGGCCGACGACCGCAAGGTGACGGTCCGCTACCTGCCGGAGTCGGCCAAGCCGGCCGGCGCGCCCGATCCGTTCCCCGCCCCGCCGAAGGTGGCCTCGGTGACCTACAGCGGCCCGGTCACCGCCCTGGCCCCGGAAGGCCAGCGCGTGGCCCCGCCGGCCCCGAGCGCGCCGGTTTCGCCGGTCCTGCCCTCGCCCGTCGAGAAGACCCTGGCCAACGGCCTGCGGGTGATCGTCGCCAAGTCCAGCGACCTGCCGCTGATCACCGCCGACCTGACCGTGCGCGGCGGCTCGGGCTCGGACCCGGCCGGCCTGGCGGGCGTCTCGGCCATGACCGCCGAGCTGCTGACCGAGGGCACCAAGACCCGCACCGCCACCCAGGTGGCCGCCGCCACCGAGGCCCTGGGCGCCGATCTGGAGGCCGGTTCGGGCTGGGAGGCCTCGTCCCTGACCCTCAGCGTCATCGCCGACAAGGCCCCGCAGGGCCTGGCGATCATGGCCGACGTCGCCCAGAACCCGACCTTCAAGGCCGACGAACTGGAGCGCGTGAAGACCGAGGCCCTGGACGGCCTGTCGGTCAGCTACCAGCGCCCGGGCGCCGTCGCCGGCTTCGTCGTGCCCACCGTGATCTACGCCGGCTCGGGCTTCGGCCATGTGGCGGGCGGCACGCCCGGCTCGCTGCCGAAGATCCAGCGCGACGCCCTGGTCAAGACCCACGCCGCCAACTGGCGCCCGGACAACGCTATCCTGGTGCTGACCGGCGACCTGACGCCCGAACAGGGCTTTGCCTTGGCGCAAGACGCGTTCGGCGGCTGGGCCAAGCCCGCCGGCCCGCCGCCGGCCCCGGTCAAGGGTCCGACCGGCTACACGGCCAAGAACGTCATCGTCGACCTGCCGGGCACCGGCCAGGCCGCGGTCACGGTGACCAAGCCGGCCATCCTGCGCGCCGACCCGCGCTACTACGCCGGCCTGGTGGCCAACGGCGTGCTGGGCGGCGGCTATTCCTCGCGCCTGAACCAGGAGATCCGCATCAAGCGCGGCCTGTCGTACGGCGCCGGTTCCAGCCTGTCGCCGCGCGCGGCCATCGGCGGCTTCTCGGCCAGCGTCCAGACCAAGAACGAGTCCGCCGCCCAGGTAGTGGGCCTGATCAAGGCCGAGCTGACCCGCCTGGCGGCCGAA
Source organism: Caulobacter sp. 05T431 (assembly GCF_056665975.1). Lineage (NCBI taxonomy): Bacteria > Pseudomonadati > Pseudomonadota > Alphaproteobacteria > Caulobacterales > Caulobacteraceae > Caulobacter > Caulobacter sp. 05T431. The sequence continues at coordinate 68,090 of NZ_JBFTKU010000017.1, forward strand.
CCGGCCTCGAACGCCGAGCTGGCGGCCCGCAAGTCGGTGCTGGTCGGCGACTTCGGCCGCGACCTGGGCACCTCGGGCGGCCTGGCCGACATCCTGGGCAATCTGGCGATCTACGGCGTGCCGCTGAACGAGATCCAGGCCTATACCGGCAAGGTCGAGGCGGTCAGCCCCGCCGACGTCCAGGCCTTCTCCAAGGCCGTGCTCGACCCCGCCCAGGCCAGCGTGATCGTGGTCGGCGACGCCAAGACCATGGGCCCCGACGTGAAGACGGCCCTGCCCGGCGCGGTGCAGATCCCGATCGACCAGCTGGACCTGGACAGCCCGACCCTGAAGAAGGCTCTCGCACCCAAGAAGCCGGCGCCCAAAAAGGCCAAGTAGCCTCGAAGCCCGAAGGGGACCTGCCAAGGGCATGTCCCCTTCGGGGGGCTCGGGCTATGGAGGCTCTGGGGGCAACGCGTTCGGAGCACCAGATGAGCGACCAGATCAGCATCCCCGAACCGACGGACCAGATGGCCTCGCCGTCGTACCGGCTGGCGGCGCTGGACCAGGACTTCCTGCTGGGCGAGTCCATGCGGGGCGTGCGGTTCCTGCTGGAGTTCGCCAAGGCCGACGAGGCGCTAAAGGCCTGGGGCGTGCGCTCGACGATCGTGGTGTTCGGCAGCGCCCGGGTCCGCGAGGACGGTCCCGGAAGCCAGGCGCGCTGGTACGCCGAGGCCCGGCGGTTCGGCCGCATCGCGTCGGAGCGCGGCGGAGCCATCCACGCCAGCGACGGGGCGCGCGACAACGTCATCGCCACGGGCGGCGGCCCCGGCGTGATGGAGGCGGCCAATCGGGGGGCCTTCGACGCCGGCGCGCCCTCGGTGGGCTTCAACATCACCCTGCCCCACGAGCAGCGGCCCAATCCCTACGCCACGCCCGACCTGTCGTTCCGCTTCCACTACTTCGCCATGCGCAAGATGCACCTGGCGATGCGGGCCAACGCCCTGGTGGTGTTCCCCGGCGGCTTCGGCACCTTCGACGAGCTGTTCGAGATCCTGACCCTGCGCCAGACCGACAAGGCGCCGCGCATCCCCATCGTGCTGTTCGACGAGGCCTATTGGCGCTCGGTGGTCAATTTCGACGCCCTGGTCGAGCACGGCATGATCAACGCCGCCGACCTGGAGCTCTTCCGCTTCGCCGAGAGCGCCGAGACGGTATGGTCCAGCCTGCTGGCCTGCGGCCTCAAGCCCGGCGAGTCCATCGAACTGGAACCCGAACAGACGCCGCCGACGGAGCCCGCCGCCGCATGACCGAAGTCGACGTCGCCATCATCGGCGCGGGGGCCGCGGGTCTCGCCGCCGCCGCGGCCCTGGCCGACGCGCCGCTGGACGTGGTGGTGCTGGAGGCCCAGGACCGGATCGGCGGCCGCGCCCACACCGTCCCCCTGGCCGGCCTGCATCTGGACCTGGGCTGCGAGTGGCTGCACTCGGCCGACCACAATCCCCTGGTCGAGAAGATCGCCGCCACCGGCCTGACCATCGACAAGACGCCCCCGCCCTGGGCCCATCCGGAGGCCACCGCCAATTTCACCGCCGAGGAGCGCCAGACCTATCACGCGGCCTTCGCGAGCCTGGACGAGCGGGTGGAGGCGGCGGCGCGCGAGGCGGGCGACAGGGCGGTCTCCGAACTGCTGGAGCCCGGCGACCGCTGGACCCCGCTGCTGAACGCCTTCAGCGCCTATTACAACGGCGCGGAGTTCGACCAGGTCTCGGTCCAGGACTACGCCGCCTATGACGACAGCGAGCTGAACTGGCGGGTGGCCGAGGGCTACGGCGCGGGGATCGCCGGGCTGGCCCCGCACGGCGTGCGGATCATCGATGGCTGTCCGGTGTCGGTGCTGCGCCACGACGGGCCGCGCCTGAGCCTGGAGACGCCCCGGGGGGTGGTCCAGGCCCGGGCGGCCATAATCTGCGTTTCCACGGCCGTCCTGGCGGCCGGAGCCTTGCGCATCCTGCCCGACCTGCCCGCCAAGCTGGCCGCCGCCGAGGGCCTGCCCCTGGGCCTGGCCGACAAGGTGTTCCTGAGCCTGCACGAGCCGGAAGCCTTCAGGCCCGAGTCTATGGTCTTCGGCGCCACCGACCGCACGGCGACGGGGTCCTATCACCTGCGCCCGTTGGGGCGGCCGATCATCGAGGCCTTCTTCGGCGGGGCCCACGCCCGCGCGCTGGAGGCCGAGGGCCCCGGCGCGACGGCGGCCTTCGCGATCGAGGAGCTGGTCGGGGTCTTCGGCTCGGGCCTGCGCGACCGGGTGTCGGTGCTGGCCAAGACCGCCTGGGCGTCCGATCCCTGGGCCCGGGGCTCCTATTCCCACGCCCTGCCCGGCCGCGCCGGCGAGCGCGCCGTGCTGGCCGCCCCAGTGGACGGGCGGCTGTTCTTCGCCGGCGAGGCCTGCTCGGCGCATTCGTTCTCGACGGCGCACGGGGCGTGGGAGACGGGGGAACGAGCGGCGCGGGAAGTGCTGGCGGCGTTGGGGGTCTAACACCAAAACTCCGCTCATCCCGGCGAATGCCGGGACCCAGATCCTATGGCCGAGTGGATGATTGGAAAGGCTCAGCGCTCATGGCGTCAGCCACACCGTCATTCCATCTGGGTCCCGGCATTCGCCGGGATGAGCGGATCAAAGGGTCAGGCCTTCGACTTGGCCAGCAGATCGCGGATCTCGGTCAGCAGCTTCTCCTCCGGCGTCGGGGCCGGCGGGGCTTCGGGCGCGGGATCGGCGGCTTCGGCGCGGCGGATCTGGTTGACCAGCTTGACCAGCAGGAACACCACCACCGCCACGATCAGGAACTGGATCACGGTGTTGATGAAGGCGCCGTACTGGATCGAGACCAGCTCGACCGTCTCGGTCGCCGGGTTCTCGGGCCGGAGCACCCACTGCAGCTTGGAGAAGTCCAGCCCGCCGGTCGCCAGGCCGATGGGCGGCATGATCACCCCGTCGACCAGGCTCTTGACGATCGAGTTGAAGGCCGCGCCGATGATCACGCCGACGGCCAGGTCGATGACGTTGCCGCGCGCGATGAACTCGCGGAATTCCTTGACGATGCTCATGCAGGACCTCTTCCGACTAGGGTCGGAAGAGCTGAACGCGTTCGCCCCTGGGGGTCAAGCGCCCCGGGATCGACGGGCGGGGGTCTATTCGTCGGCGTTCAGGCGGCCGCGCAGTTCCTTGCCGCTCTTGAAGAACGGCACGTGCTTGGCGCGCACGTCGACGGTCTCGCCGGTGCGGGGGTTGCGGCCGGCTCGGGCCGGGCGCGAGCGCACCGAAAGGGCGCCGAAGCMGCGGAGCTCCACGCGGCCCCCCTCTTCCAGCGCACCGATCATGCGTTCGAGAATGACGCCGACGACGCGCTCGACATCCTTCTGGGTCAGGTGCGGATTCTCGTTCGCGAGCCTGGCGATGAGTTCGGACTTGATCATCGATATCCCCGACGCGTCAAAGCAGCCCTAGGGGGAGAGGGCCCGACGCGCGTGCGACCTTTGCCCAAGGAGACCTGAGTCTTCAAGGGGAAAGCTTGCCTAACGCGGGCTTTTAAGTCGGGCAGGCGACAGGCCAAGGCGACCTCAAAGTCCCTTCGGCGCCCGGACGATCTTGGCTTCCGAAGCGGCCTTGCGCAGCTGCCGGTTGGTCTCCTCGACCGCCGCGAACGGGATTTCGCGGACCTGGCTGGAGGTCGTCCGCTCGAACCGGGCGACCCCGCCGGACAGCGCGCTGGTCTGGACGCTGCGGGCGCCGGCGATCGTCTCGTCGCTGTTGGGTCCCTTGACGCTGAACCCCGCGCCGCCGCGCGGCAGGGCGATCTCGGTCACCGACCGCGAGGAGGTGGGATAGGCCACGGCGTAGGGCGCGTCGCTGTTGGGGCCCGGCTCGCGGCGCGGGAAGGCCTTGGCCTGGCCGTCCCCCGTGCCGGGGATCTGGAACTCGCGTACGCCCAGGTCGTCGTTGAGGCGCCAGTCCAGGGTCGCGTCACCTGTCAGGACCAGGGTCAGAGCCCCGTCGTCGGCGCGCGACCAGTCGACGGTCTTGAACTCGATCCAGCTGAGCCCTGAGGACAGGCCCTGCTTGAGGGTGCGCTCGACGTCGGGGCGGCTGGCGGTCTCGGTCATCCGCGCCATCAACCGCGCGGCGTCGCCGCGGACGATCATGGTCAGCTTGGTGGGAGCCGGCGCGTCGAATCCGGCCGAGGCGTCGATGTGCAAGGTCATCTCGTTTTCCGGCGCGGCCAGCGGCGGCTGCACGATCTCGACCAGGCCGGTCCCGCCCGCCTGGATCGGCAGGCCCCAGCGGAAGGCGGGCGGACGCAGGGTCGAAAGGCCGCCGCGATCCCCAGTGCGGGTGCCGTCCAGCCAGTAGGCGACGCCGTCGATATGGGCCCGCACCAGGACGTGGTTGAACTGTGCGACGGCGGGCGTGCGCTGGTCCAGGCCGTCGCCGCCGCCCATCGACACCAGGACCGGCTCGGCCTGGACGCCCAGTTCGCGCAGCAGGGCCAACAGCAGGGCCGTCTTGGCCTTGCAGTCGCCGAACCGCCGCGACCAGGTCAGGTCGGCCGGAGTGGGGCGATAGCCGCCGTCGCCCATGCCCAGGAACAGGTATCGGGTCTTGTCCTCGACCAATTGCAGGGCGGCGAAGGCGCGGACCTTGGGATCCGGGCTGGCGGCCGCGATCGCCGCCGCCTCGGCCTTCAGCGGCGAGGACGCCGACAGGGTCGAGGCCTCGGCGAACAGCGGCGCCATACGAGCCGAGATCTCGTCCCAGCTGCGGAAGGTCGAGGCCTCCAGCTGGCCCACGCGGAGGAACCGCGCCGGCGCGCCGATCGGCGGCTTGGGCGCGGTGACGTTGGCGGCGTCGACCAGCAGCTCATGGGTCTTGCCGGCGGTCATGACCTTCGGCTCGGGGAAGCCGGGCGTCGCCTTCCAGGCCATGGGGACGCCGTCGGGCCAGATCAGCCGCACGCGATAGCGCGACGCCACGCCCGACCAGGCCATGCGCTCGGAATCGTTGCTGGCCCCGCCAAACAGCGGCTCGCTGTGCTTGAGGCTGTAGGACCAGTCGACGACGTCGCCGACCTGCAGGTCGTTGATCTGGATGCTGGCGGTCATCCGCCCGTCCAGCATGGCCCGCTCCATGTTCTTCTCGCGCCGGAGGACCAGGACGTCCTTGCCGTTCTTGAGCAGGTCGATCGTCTGGCCGTTCCGCACGATGGTCAGGCCGTGCAGGGTCAGGGTCTCGCGATCGGGGTCCCAGGTCATCGACCGCGAGCCCGACGAGGCCAGGCCCTCGGGCTTGGTGATCCGCACGACCCGGCGGTTGTAGTAGGTGATGCCCTGGGCGTCGGCGAAGGCCTGGTTGTCGTCCAGCAGGGTCTGGATGGCCGGCGGCGGGGTCTCGTCGGGCGCGGCGGGGATCGGGGCCGGCTGCACCCACTTGGCCGGCGGGGCGTAGATCGGCTTGTCGTCCGCCAGGGCCGCGCCCGCGCCGAACAGGCCCCAGGCGAGGATCGCGGCCGCAGCCGCCAAGGATTTCAGCACGACGACGCCCCCAAAGCCACGCGGCGCGTACACTCGCACCACAACCTTAAGCCGTCGTAGCAAGCTTACGGGCAAAAGAAAACGGCGGCCGGATCGCTCCGGCCGCCGTCTCTAAGCTCTAGTCTTCGCAGGTAGGCGAAGCTTAGTCCTTGGTGGCCCGCTCGCGCAGGGCCGCGCCCAGGATGTCGCCCAGCGAAGCGCCGGAGTCCGACGAGCCGAACTGCTCGATGGCTTCCTTCTCTTCGGCCATTTCCAGCGACTTGATCGACATCGAGACGCGGCGAGCCGCCTTGTCGATGTTGGTGATCTGAGCGTCGACGCGATCACCCACGGCGAAGCGCTCGGGGCGCTGTTCCTGGCGGTCGCGCGACAGGTCCGACTTGCGGATGAACGCGGTCATCTGGGCGTCGTCCTCGCCGAAGCGCACTTCGATGCCGCCGGTCGTGACTTCGGTCACGGTGACGGTCACGGTCTGGCCCTTGCGGTAGGTGTCGCCCGACATCGGATCGCCGCCCAGCTGCTTGATGCCCAGCGAGATGCGTTCCTTCTCGACGTCGACGTCCAGGACCTTGGCCTTGACGATGTCGCCCTTCTTGTAGCGGGCCATGGCTTCTTCGCCCGACGCGCTCCAGTCGATGTCCGACAGGTGCACCATGCCGTCGATGTCGTTGTCGAGGCCGATGAACAGACCGAATTCGGTCGCGTTCTTGACTTCGCCTTCGACGGTCGAGCCGACCGGGTGGGTTTCCAGGAAGGAATCCCACGGGTTGGCCAGGGCCTGCTTCAGGCCCAGCGAAACGCGGCGCTTGGACGGATCGACGTCCAGCACGACCACGTCGACTTCCTGCGAGGTCGAGACGATCTTGCCGGGGTGGACGTTCTTCTTGGTCCAGGACATTTCCGAGACGTGCACCAGGCCTTCAACGCCGGCTTCCAGCTCCACGAAGGCGCCGTAGTCGGTGATGTTGGTGATGCGGCCCGTGAACTTGGCGCCGACCGGATACTTGGCTTCAACGCCGTCCCACGGATCCGACTGCAGCTGCTTCATGCCGAGGCTGATGCGCTGGGTGTCCGGGTTGATCTTGACGATCTGGACCTTCACGGTGTCGCCCACGGCGAGCACCTGGCTCGGGTGGTTGACGCGCTTCCAGCTCATGTCGGTGACGTGCAGCAGGCCGTCGATGCCGCCCAGGTCGACGAACGCACCGTAGTCGGTGATGTTCTTGACGACGCCTTCGCGGATTTCACCCTCTTGCAGCTGCGACACCAGTTCGGTGCGCTGCTCGGCGCGGGCTTCTTCCAGGATGGCGCGACGCGAGACGACGATGTTGCCGCGCGGACGGTCCATCTTGAGGATGGCGAAGGGCTGTTCCTTGCCCATGAGCGGGCCGACGTCGCGCACCGGGCGGATGTCGACTTGCGAGCCGGGCAGGAAGGCCGAGGCGCCGCCCAGGTCGACGGTGAAGCCGCCCTTGACGCGACCGACGATGGCGCCGAGCACGGGCTCGTTCTTGGCGTAGACGCCTTCCAGACGGGTCCAGGCTTCTTCGCGCTTGGCCTTTTCGCGGCTGATAACCGCTTCGCCCAGGGCGTTTTCCAGGCGTTCCAGGAAGACTTCGACGGTGTCGCCGATCTTCACGGTGGCCTTGCCGGCTTCGTCGACGCCGAATTCCTTCAGCTGGACGCGGCCTTCGGTCTTCAGACCGACGTCGATGATCGCGAAGTCCTTCTCGATCCCAACGACCTTGCCCTTGACGACGGTGCCTTCAGCGAAGTCGCGGCCGCCCATGGAGTCGTTGAGGAGCGCTTCGAAATCGTCGCGCGTGGGGTTGAAGCTCATATCGTCAGCCATGCTGATCTTTGGTCTCTAGGTTGTGGGAAGCCCTGCGGTGAGCGCCGTCGGGTGACGGTTCTCGGGATTCCGGGTTGTGAGATTTTCGGATGCGAACCGCCGTGTCCTGAACGGCGGCGAGGCGGGCGGTGGATTAGCCCTTGGGGTTTCCCCACCGGGCGCGCGCCGTCTCGACGATGCGGCGGGCCGCATCGAAGGCCTGGGATATAGTCATTTCCGACGTATCAAGCAAGACGGCGTCGGGAGCCTGCGTCATCGGCGCGCTGGCCCGGCCGCCGTCGCGCTCGTCACGTTTCCGGATGTCGGCCAGGATCTCGTCGAAGGTCACGGCCTCGCCCTGGCCGACCAGCTGCTTCCAGCGGCGGTCGGCGCGGACCTCGGGCGAGGCGGTGACATAGAGCTTGGCCGGGGCCTCGGGGGCGATGACCGTGCCGATGTCGCGGCCGTCGATCACGCTGCCGGGCTCGCGCAGGGCGAAGTCGCGCTGCAGGTCGAACAGGGCCGAGCGGACGCCCGGATGCACGGCTACGCGGCTGGCGGCCTCGCCGGCCTGACGGGTGCGGACAGCCGGGTTCTCTAGCTCGGCCAGGTCCAGGCCCCGCGCCGCCGCCTCGGCGACCGCCGCGTCGTCCAGGTCGCCGTGGGCATCCAGCAGGCGCACGCCCACGGCCCGGTAGAGCAGGCCGGTGTCCAGCATMGGATAGCCGTAGAGCTCGGCCAGGCGCGAGGCGAGCGTGCCCTTGCCCGAGGCGGCGGGACCGTCGACGGCGATGACGAAAGCCATCGCCCTAGGCCTCGGCGATCGAACCGCCCAGGCCGCGCATCAGCTCGGCGAAGCCGGGGAAGCTGGTGGCGATCATGCCGGGCTCGTCGATCTCGACGGGCTGCTGGGCGGCCATGCCCAGGATCAGGTGGCTCATGGCGATGCGGTGATCGCCGTGGGTGATCACCTTGCCGCCGCCCCGAACGGGATGGTTGGCGCGGGCCGTGCCGATCACGGTCATGCCCTCGGGCTCTTCCTCGACGGTGACGCCGCAGGCCTTGAGGCCCGCCGCCGTCAGGGCGATGCGGTCGCTTTCCTTGACGCGCATCTCGCCGATGCCGCGCATCACGGTCGAGCCCTCGGCGAAGGCCGCGGCCACCGCCAGGATCGGATATTCGTCGATCATCGCCGGGGCGCGCTCGGGCGGAACGACGACGCCCTTCATATCGGGCGAATAGCGGGCGGTGATGTCGCCGACCTGTTCGCCGCTGGACTCGCGGACGTTCGCGATGACCAGGTCCGCGCCCATCTCCCGCAGGGTGGTGAACAGGCCGGTGCGCAGCTCGTTGAGCATCACGCCCTCGACCGTCACCTCCGAGCCGGGGACGATCAGGCCGGCCACCAGCGGGAAGGCCGCCGACGACGGGTCGCCCGGCACGGCCACGTGGGTCCCGGTCAGCTTCTGGCCGGCGGGCAGGCGGATGTGACGCGCGCCGTCGCGATCCTCGACGATCACCTCGGCCCCGAAGGCGCGCAGCATGCGCTCGGTGTGGTCGCGGGTGGCTTCCGGCTCGATCACCTCGACCCCGCCCTCGGCGTGCAGGCCGGCCAGCAGCACGGCCGACTTCACCTGGGCCGAGGCCATCGGAAGCTTGTAGGACAGGCCGCGAAGGTTGCCGCCCTTCAGGGTCAGCGGAAGGCGACCCTTGTCGCGGCCCAGCCAGGTGGCGCCCATGCGGGCCAGCGGGTCCAGGACCCGGCCCATCGGACGGCCGCGCAGGGAATTGTCACCGGTGAAGGTGGCGCAGAGGGGGAAGCCCGCCGCCGCGCCCATGATCAGGCGCACGCCGGTGCCGGCGTTGCCGCAGTCGACCACGTCCGACGGCTCGACGAAGCCGCCCTGGCCCTCGATCCGCCAGCGACCCACGCCCTCCTGCTCGACCCGCGCGCCGAAGTGACGCATGGCCTGGGCGGTCGCCAGGACGTCGGCGCCCTCCAGCAGACCCTCGACCGTGGTGGTGCCCGACGCCAGGGCGCCCAGGATCATCGAACGGTGCGAAATCGACTTGTCACCGGGGGCCCGAACGGTTCCACGCAAGGCTCCGCCGGGCGTGCTCTTCAGTCCAGCCGTCGTCATGCCGAAACCGGCTCCTTGGTCATGGTGGTTTTCGCGAGGGGTTTGCTTTTGACAGCGGCCCCTCGTCATGGCAAGTGACCGGCCGCTTTTCCCATCTGGATCAAAGGGTCGCCGCCTTGGCCAATCCCGAATTGGGCGCAAAACAGATTTGCCCCAACTGCCAATCGAAGTTCTACGATCTGAACCGCCGTCCGGCCGTGTGCCCGAAATGCGGTGAGACGTTCGATCCGGAAGAGGCGCTGAAGTCGCGCCGCGTGCGCGCCCGCGCCGTCACGCCGGATTACGACGCCGACGACGAGAAGGAAGTCGTCGCGCCCAAGGAGGTCGACGGCTACGAGGACGAGGTCGATGAGACCCCGGAAATCGACGAGGCCGCCGAGGAAGTCGTCGAGACCGACGACGACGACAGCGATCCCACCGTCGCGCCGGCTCCGGGCGGCGACGACCTGGGCGTCGACTTCTCGGAAGACGAGGACCTCGCCGAGGACGAAGCCGACGACGTTCCGTTCCTCGAGGACGAAGACGAGGACGACGTCCTCGACGACGAAATCGAAGGCCTGCCGGGCGCGGACGACGACGACTGAGGTCGTCCGCCTCCTTCGGAAAATTGATCGAACAACGGTCCGAAAAATTTTCCGAAAAAAGTTCGCMGGGAGGGTTGATCCAAAAATCCTCCCGGCATAGGTTCCGCGCCTCTTCGGGGGCCACCCACTGGGAACCGCCGGAGACACTGAGGAATACCAACGCTTCCCGCCGGGAAAACTTGGGAAAACCTTGGGGCTATAGCTCAGCTGGTAGAGCGCTTGAATGGCATTCAAGAGGTCAGCGGTTCGACTCCGCTTAGCTCCACCAAGACGGCCGCTTCCCTAAAGGGAGCGGCCGTTTCCATGTCCGGCGCCCGGTTCGGCGGCGCCTGGACGCCCAAGACCTTCCCCACAAAAAACGACTCCGTCCTGCATCGGTTTACCGGTCAGAGTGCTTCCGTGTTCGGAGGCTTGTTCATGCGACCCATCAAACCGTTCTCCCGTCCCGCCCTCGCCGCCGCGGTCCTGCTCGTGGCGGGTCCGGCCCTGGCCCAGACCGAGCCGTCCAAGGTCCAGCAGATCGGGGAGGACGCCTCGAAGGTGGCCGCCTCGCCGCTCAAGGACGTGGGCGTGATCAAGGACAAGATCCCGCAGGTGCTGATCGACGCCCGCAAGGACGCCTACGCCCTGCCCTCGCCGCTGAGCTGCAAGACCATCTTCGACGCGGTCGACGCCCTGGACGCCGAGCTGCAGCCCGACCTCGACGCCGAGTCGACCAAGCTCAAGACCGGCATGTCGGCGACCGAGATCGGCGAGACGGTGGTCCACGGCCTCACCCCCCTGCGCTCCTGGGTCCGCAAGCTGAGCGGGGCCGAGAAGAACGCCAACGAGGTCCAGGCGGCGATCCTGGCCGGCTCGATCCGGCGCGGCTACCTGAAGGGCGTGGGCCTGCAGATGCACTGCAAGCCGCCGGCGGCCCCGCTGGGCGTGGCCTTGCCGACGGCGCCCAAGCCGGTGAGCAAGCCCGCGGCCAAGCCGAAGAAGCGCTAGCTTTTCGATCCGCTCATCCCGGCGAATGCCGGGACCCAGATGGAATGGCGGTGTAGCTGACGCCACGAACGCTGAGCTTTTCCGGCCCACCTCCCGGTTATGGATCTGGGTCCCGGCATTCGCCGGGATGAGCGGTTTTATGTTCACGCGCCCCACAGCCTCAACGCCTCCTCGGCCACCACGTCCGGATACTCCTCCGGCCAGAACAGCTTGGCCTTGGGCAGACGACGCACGCCCTTGGCGTTCGGCAGGATCGCGGCCAGGTAGTCGGGGCTGCGCTTGTCGAAGATGTCGTCGGCCATGCCCCAGACGATGCGGGTCGGGACCGTGCACCGGCGCAGGGCCGCCTCGATCCCCGCCAGCGGATTGGGGTCCAGCCCCAGGGTGTAGGCGTTGACCAGGGCCTTGCTGGCCGCCGTGGCCACCAGCGGGCCGAAATACATGGCGATCGCCGCGTCGGTGGGCTGGCTGGGATCGGAGAAGCACATGCCGCCGAAACCTTCCGGCGACCGCGCCAGCTTGGGGTCCTTGAACCAGGGGACCAGCCACTGGTCGGGATAGGTCCCCTCGCGCGCCAGGGCCAGCACCGGCTGCAGGGCCGGCGGCGGGCTGTCGGGCTCGACGTCGCAATTGGTCAGCAGCAGAGTGCGGACCCGGTCCGGGAAGCGGGTGACGAAGATCTGGGCCACCGCTCCGCCGCTATCGTTGGCCACCAAGTCGACCGTGGCGATCTTCAGGGCGTCGAGGAAGGCCGCCAGCATGTTCGCCTGGTCGGACGGCGTCACGCCCTGCCCCGGCGCCACGCGGGTGAAGCCCAGGCCCATGGAGTCGGGGGCGATGCAGCGGCGATGGGGCGACAGCCGGTCGAAGGCCCCGCGCCACTGGAAGCCGTTCAGCGGGAAGCCGTGCAGGAACAGGGCGACGGGACCCGCGCCGCGCTCGACATAGGCGATGTCGCCGAACCGGGTGGGCAGGAATCGGCGGTCGGCGTTCCAAGCCCGCGCCGCCTGGGCGTCGTCCTCCGCGCGGGGCAAGGCGCCCTCCGCCCGCGCCGCGCCGGCCGCGGCCAGGGTGGCGGCGACGGTCAGGAACTGTCGTCTTTGCATGGTCCGATCCTCGTGGCGGGGGCGAGAGGCCCCGTTTCAGGCCACGACTAGAACCGGCGGATCGCCTGCTCCATGACCTGCCAGGTTATGGAGATCATGCCCCGCTCGGTTAGGGTCAGGTCATGAACACGATTACCTCTCCTCCGCCGCGCTCCGCCCCCGCCGGGGTCGAGCATCCCCTGGGCGACCTGCTGCGCCAGTGGCGCGCCGCCCGGCGCATGAGCCAGATGGACCTGGCGCTGGAGGCCGGGATCTCGACCCGCCACCTCAGCTATGTCGAGACCGGCAAGGCCCGGCCCAGTCGGGAGCTGGTGGCCCTGCTGGCCGGGGCGCTGGACATGCCCATGCGTGACCGCAACGCCCTGCTGGTGGTGGCCGGCTACGCGCCCGGCTATCGCGAGACCCCGCTGTCGGACCCGCAGATGACCCTGGTGCGGCGGGCCATCGAACTCATCCTGGCCCAGCACGAGCCCTTCCCCGCCTTCGTGGTCAATCGCCACTGGGACGTGATGATGGCCAGCCAAGGGCTTTTGCGGGTGTTCGGCTGGCTGCGCGACGGGGCCCAGCCGCACGGCAACATCATGCGCCAAGTCTTCGACCCGGCCGACATGCGGCCCTTCGTCGAGAACTGGGAGGAGGTGGCCGGCGACCTGATCGGCCACCTGCATCACGAGGCGGCCACCGACAAGACCTCCCGCGCCCTGCTGGACGAGGTGCTGGCCTATCCCGACGTGCCGACCCGCTGGGAGCACCGCGAACTGGGGGCCACGCCCCTGCCGTTGATGACCGTGACCTTCCGCAAGGGCGACCGGCGACTGACCTTCTTCTCGACCCTGACCACCTTCGGCACGTCGCGCGACATCACGCTGGAGGAGCTGCGGATCGAGTGCATGTACCCGGCCGACGACGAGACGGCGGCGTTCTGTCGAAGCCTGGCCGAAAAGGACGCCTAGGCCTCGATACAACCTCTGGCGCCGAACTTGCTGCGTTCGCCTCGACAGGAGGACGAGCGATGGACATCAGCGCCAACGGCGGGGCGGCCGCCGACCTGCGGGCCTTCCTGCGCGAAACCCGGCGCTCGCTCCCGAAGTCCTACGATATCGCCGGCGGGGCGATGCAACTCGCGGTCAAGGACCAGGTGTTCAAGGCCTTCGACGCCGACCAGGACGGCAAGGTCTCGGCGGACGAGATCGCCAAGCTCGGCAAGAACGGCCAGGACAAGCTTGCCGACAAGCAGGCCCTGGTCGCGGCGTTCGACCGCAACGGCGACGGCGCCCTGGACGTCGGCGAGTTCGGCGCGTCCAGGCTGCTGGACCGCGAAAACCTGCAAGCCCTGCTGGGCGTCCAGGACGAGGCCGGCGTCGCGGGTTGGCTGGTCTCGCGCGCGGACGCCGACGGCGACGGCGCGCTGTCCCTCGATGAATACGCCACCATCGCCTCGGCCAGGGTCGGCTCCGGCCGGATCGGCGCGGACGGCAAGGCGATCTGGGACTCGGTCGAGAAGGTCAACGCCGACAGGTTCGGCTGGACCGACGCCGACAAGGACGGGCGACTGTCCGTCGACGAACTGGCGGCCAAGCTCGCGGCGGCGCCGGAAATCCGCCGGATCGGCGATTCCGGCCAGGTCGTCGGCGTCCTGAGCGCGGCGGCCGACGGCGATGGCGACGGCGGACTGTCGGCCGAGGAGATGGCGGCGGCGGCCAAGGCCCAGGACCTGGACGCAGGACCCGTCGACGACCTGATGCGGTCGGCCGATCGCGACGGCGACGCGAAGCTGTCCGTCGACGAGCTGCGCGCGGCGATCCAGGAGCAGCCGCGGCTCTTCAAGCTGGGCGCCGCCGACGACCCCAGGGCGCCGACGGCCGGCGAGATCCTGCTGGCGCGCCTGCTGCGGTCGACCATGGACAGCTTGAGCGACCGCACAGCCTCCGAGCTGGGCGGCGCCCTGAACCGGACGGCCTAGGCCCCCCGCGCCACGAACCAGCCGTTGCGGAAGCCCTGGTCGGCCTTGCCGTAGGTGAAGGCTTCGCCTTCGGGCGTGGTGAAGCGGCCCCCGGCGGCGGCCAGGATGGCGTGGCCGGCGGCGGTGTCCCACTCCATGGTCGGCCCGTGGCGCGGATAGATGTCGGCCGCGCCCTCGGCGATGCGGACCAGCTTGATCGAGCTGTCCATCGGCGCGCGCAGGGAGAAGCCGTACTGGGCCGCCAGCTCGGCCGCCTTTTCTTCCTTCATGGTGTGGCTGACCAGGGCCAGGGGCTGGCCCTCCGGCCACGGCCGGGCCTGGACCCGGGTCTCGGCGCCGCCCGGCCCCTCGCGCTTGAGCACGCCTTCGGCCGAGGTGAACCAGACCTCGCCGGTCGCCGGGGCGCAGATCGCGCCGGCCACGGGGACGCCATGATCGATCAGGCCGATATTGACCGTGAAGTTGGGATCGCCGCGCACGAAGGCCTTGGTGCCGTCGACCGGGTCGACCAGGAAGAAGCGCGGACCGACGGACTCGGGCGTGCCGAACTCGCTGGCGTGCTCCTCCGAGATCGCGGTGATGTCCGGGAAGCGCTCGGCCAGCCGGGCCAGGATCAGCCGCTCGCCGGCCTTGTCGGCCTCGGTCACCGGGCTCTCGTCGGCCTTGCGGACCACGTCCAGCTCGGTGCGCCAGAACGGCAGGATGACCTCCGCAGCCGCCTCGACGATCGTCGCCAGGTCGCGGCCCATGTCGGCCAGGTTCGCAGGGATCATTCAGCTGCCTCTAGGATCGTCACCGACGAACCGCAGGGTGACGCGCGTCGCGTCGATCGTCTGCTTGCCGGCGTCTTCAAAATTGACGGTCACGCGATGGCCGATCACCGACTGCACCTGGCCCAGGCCCCAGTCGGGGCGGTCCGGATGGCGCACGAGGACGCCGGGTTCGATGAAGGGATCCATGACGGGCCCCTGATAGGCCGCCCTCCCCCCGGAAACCAGCCCCGTTTCGTCCACCCCCTTCTCTTCAGGCGCCGTTTGCCAAACTTACAAATCACGCCAAAGATCGCGCCATGACCGACGCCGACGCTCCCGCCGCCCCTGCTGACGCTCCCGAGCTGAACGTCAACGGCCCCGACTTCGCCGCCCTGGTGGCCGCGCGCCTCTGTCACGACTTCATCAGCCCGGCCAGCGCCATCGTCTCGGGCCTGGACCTGCTKGAAGACCCGTCGGCCCAGGACATGCGCGAAGACGCCATGAGCCTGATCTCGTCCAGCGCCCGCAAGCTGGCCGATCTTCTTCAGTTCACCCGCGTGGCGTTCGGCGCGTCCGCATCGGCCGAGAACTTCGACTCCCGCGAGCTGGAGAAGCTGGCCCAGGGCGTGTTCGCCCATGTGCGCCCGACCCTGGAGTGGGCGATCCCGCCGTCGACCATGAACAAGGCCAGCGCCCGCGCCATCCTCAACATCGCCCAGATCGCCGCCAGCGCCCTGCCGGCCGGCGGCAAGGCGACGCTGCGGGCCGTGGTCACGGGCGACCGGGTGGCGATCACCGCCGACGCCGCCGGCCCGCGCGCCCGCCTGCGTCCCGAGATCCTGGCCGGCCTGAAGGGCGAACCCCTGGCCGAAGGCCTGGGCGGCCCCTGGGTGCAGGCGGCCTATCTGAGCGCCCTGGTCCGCGCGGCCGGCGGCCAGATCGGCGTCGAGCTGGGCGAGGACCAGGTCACCCTGGCCGCCTGGGTCCCGGCCTGATCTTTCTCCCCCGACCCTTTTTCTGGCGATAAACCCCGCGGAACGGCCTCGCCGTCACCGCTCCTTAACACCCTCGGCGGCAAGCTGGGGGGATTGGAGTGGAGCGTGCCGTGAAGACCTGTCTCGTCGTCGACGACAGCCGGGTGATCCGCAAAGTCGCCCGGCGCGTCCTGGAAGACATAGGCTTCGAGATCGCCGAGGCCGCGGATGGCTTGGAAGCCCTGGCCTGGTGCCGGGCCGCGATGCCTGACGCCGTGCTCCTGGACTGGAACATGCCGGTGATGAACGGGATCGAGTTCCTGCGCCATCTGCGCCAGGAGCCGGGCGGCCAGGGTCCCACCGTCGTCTTCTGCACCGTCGAGAACAAGATCGAGGCCATCCGCGAGGCGCTGGACGCCGGGGCGGACGAATACATCATGAAGCCGTTCGACGGCGACATCATCGCGGCGAAGTTCGCCGAGGCGGGCCTGCTGTGACGCCCGAGGACATGGACCTGCTGTCCGCCCTGGCCCGCCAGCGCGCCGGCCTGCGGATCGAGAGCGACAAGGCCTATCTGGTCGAGAGCCGGCTCAACCCCCTGGCCCGCCGCGAGGGCTTCGAGTCGATCGAGGCCATGATCGCCGCCCTGCGCGCCCACCGCGAGGAACGGCTGATCTGGGCGGTCGTCGAGGCCCTGACCCTGAACGAGACCGCGTTCTTCCGCGACCGCGAGGTCTTCGCCCAGCTGCGCGACGAACTGCTGCCGACCCTGTCCAAGCTGGCGCCGAAGCGGCCGATCCGGATCTGGAGCGCCGCCTGCTCGACCGGCCAGGAGGTCTACTCCCTGGCCATGACCGCCGAGGAGTCCCGCGACCTGGCGCCCGGCGCCCGGTTCGAGTTCTTCGGCTCCGACCTGTCCGACCGCTGCCTGGAGAAGGCCCAGAGCGGCCTCTACACCCAGTTCGAGGTGCAGCGCGGCCTGCCCATCCGCCTGCTGGTCAAGCACTTCGAGAACCAGGACGAGATGTGGGCGATCAGCCCGCGCATCCGCCAGGCCGTGCGCTGGCGGCGGATCAACCTGCTGGCCGACCTGTCCTCGATGGGCAAGTTCGACGTCATCCTGCTGCGCAACGTCCTGCCGGGCCTGGACCCCAGCGTGCATGGCCGGGTGATCGAGAGCCTGGCCGCGCGTCTCGAGGACGACGGCGTGCTGCTGGTCGGCAGCGGCGAGTCCCTGGAGGGCGTCACCGGCGCCGTGCGGGCCATCGCCGGACGCTCGGGCCTGTTCACCCGTGCCGCGGCCTGACGCCCGCTAAGCCTGGGCCGTCCCCAGTTTCGCGCCCCGCTCGCGCCAGAACGCCAGCATCCGATCCCAGGCGGTTTCCGGTTCGCGGTCGGGCAGCGCCTTGACCAGCTTGCGATAGAGGGTCTGGACCGGCCCCGGCGCCGTCAGCGCCGCGGAGAGGTCCAGGGCCTCGATCATCGCCGCGGCCTCCTTGCGATAGTCGACGGCCAGCTTGCCGGCGTGCGGCGCGGGCGTGCGGCAGTCGCCGAAGTCCAGCTTCACCCCCGTCAGCACCTCGATCGCGGTGGACATGGTGCGGGCGTATTGCGGATCGCTGCCCAGGCGGTCGACGTCGATCACCAAGTCGGCGCGCGGCAGGGCCGCCACGTAGGACAGGACATAGACCGCCAGGAAGGCCGCGAACGAGGTTCGGGCGGGCGCGCGCTTGAACCGCTTGCGCACGGCCTGGATGCGCTCGAACAGGTCGCCCTTGCCCGCCGTCAGCCCCAGCCGCCTGGCCCCGGCCTCGCCGCCGGCCGTCTCCGACAGGATCACGTACTGGCAAAGCTCGAAATAGGTCGGCCGGGGCCGCTTGCGCAGAGAATAGAACGAGCGCCACTGCTGCACCGGGTCGCGGATCAGCACGATGTGGGTACCGCMGAACCGCCGCCGCAGCCAGCCGATGCGGCCCAGGGTCCGGCAGCAGGCCAGCACCGGCGTGCGGTCCTCCCGTCGCGCGGCCTCGATCAGGGTCTCGACATAGGCGGCCTGGCCGGAATCCTCCTGATCGACCGGCAGGAAATAGTCGTCCAGGGCCAGGCGCGTCTCGAAGCCGTGGACGCCGCCCTCGGGCTTGAGCAGATCGGAGAACTCCGACAGGTAGGGCAGGCCTTCGTTCGGGTGGCGCAGTCCGCTGGTGGAGGGCCGCTCGCGCTCGATCCATTCGGGCGTCAGCCGCGCCAGCTGCTCGTGCCAGGGCTCGTAATAGGCCATCACCTCGGGGACGGCGCGGAAGCGATGCCAGACATAGGTGCTGGAGCAACGCCAGCCGCTGTGGACGAAGATCGGCGCTGAGGACGGACGCGGCAAACCGGAGCTCTCACCCGTGGAAAGGACCTCCAAGGTGAAGCCTCCGCTTGGCGGGCGGATATCGATCCAGGCTGGATTTCGACGAGATTTGTAACTGATGCGCCACGCGCGAGATCGATTGTCACGAAACCCCGCCGCCCGTTACGGGATCGTCTTCAAATTGCATTTCTGCAATAAAATCTAAAGTAGAACTGACCTCGAAAGCCCGCGCAAAAAAGCCCGCCGATCCAGAGATCGGCGGGCTTGATCCCGGAGTCGGCGTAGCCGGCTCTGGAGCTTAAAGCTTTGGACTACTTGGCGTCCTTGGCCGTGTCGCTGACGGCGTTGCCGGCCGACGAGACGTCCTTGCCGGCGCCTTCGACGGTGTTGCAGGCGGCGACGGTGAGGCTGGCGGCCAGGGCGGCCAGGATGATGAGCTTACGCATGGGTCTTCTCCGGTGACCGCCCCAAGTGGGCGTCTGAGGTGTTGCCCCAGTTGAACGTGGGCGGCCCAGCTAGGTTCCGGTCGTTCCCGGCTCGGCCGACGGAGCCTCGGGGGTCGGAAAGACAAGGCGCACCAGGAGCCCCCCGGCCGGCGAGGTGTCGAACAGCAGCTTGCCGCGCAACTGCCGGGCGAAGGCGGTCATCAGGGTTCGACCCACCCCCTCGACCGGCCCCTTGGGCGCGCCGGGGCCGTCGTCGCCGATCGCCAGCTCGGCCTCTTCCCCGCGTACGAAGAAGTCGACCGTCAGCGTGCCGCCGCGTTCGGCTAGGGCGTGCTTCTGGGCGTTGGTGATGGCCTCGACCGCGAACAGGGCCAGGGGCGCCAGCCGGTCGGGGTCGATGACCAGCGGGTCGGCGTGGACCTCGGTGCGGATCGGACCGCCGGTCGACATGTCGCCGGCCAGCAGCAGGGCCGTCAGCTCCTCCAGGAACGGGCGCAGATCCACCCGCTTGAGGTCGGGGCCCTGGTAGAGCGCGCGGTAGATCTGGGCCAGGGCGGTGATCCGCTGGCGGGTGTCGTTCAGGGCCGTGCGGGCGGCGGGATCCGTCAGGGCCCGCTGCTGCATGTTCAGCAGGCTGGAGATGATCTGCAGGTTGTTCTTCACCCGGTGATGGATCTCGCGCATCAACGCGTCCTTCTCGCCCAGGCTGTCGCGCAGCGAGGCGTCGCGGGCGACGATGCCGGCGGCCATGTCGTCGAGGGTGGCGGCCAGTTCGCGGATCTCCGGCGGCGCGCGCTCGGCCTGCAGGGGACGCACGGTGAAGCGGCCGCGGGCGTAGATGGCCGCGACCCGGCGCAGGTAGACGATCCAGCGGATCACCGCCTGCTCGGTGGCGTAGAGCACGGCCGCCAGGGCCAGGACGAAGGCCAGCAGCGGGGCCAGCAGGCGCAGCATCGGGTTCAGCCAGGCCCACGAGGCGATGCCTGGGGCCTTGGCCGACAGGATGACGAACACCTCCTGGCCGACCAGGGGCGCGGCCGAGAAGTCGCGCGGCCGCCCGTCGGCGTCCCGGCCGGACCAAAGGGCCGAGCCGCTCTTCACCGCCTGCTCCCGCCAGGCCATGGTCGGCGTGCCGAACGCCCGCCGGTTCGTGGCGGCGAAGACATGGCCCTCGGAATCGGCCAGGGCCACCTCGGCCCCGCCCGGCAGATAGCGGTTGGCCGTCTCCGGCTGGATGGTCGACAGGGTCAGGACGGCGGACATGGCGCCGTCGAAGCGGCCGTCGCGGGTCTCGGCGCGCACCGCCGTCAGCACGGCGGGCTCGTCCGCGTAGTCGACGCCCGGGATGCTGGCCACCACCATGTGCGACCCGGCGGCCAGCCGCTGGAACCAGCGGCGGTTGGCGCGGGTGGGATCGGGCGGAGTGGTGCCGGCGGCGCAGGACACCCGGCCGTAGGCGTCGAACCGGATCAGGTTGGCGTAGCCCGGCAGGCGCTCCTTCACCGTGTCCAGCCGCTGGGCGCACTCCAGCCCGACCGAGCCTGGGCCCAGGGTCTGGAGCAGGACGCCGGCGGCCTCGATACGGGCGCGGGCGATCGCGGCGCTGCGCCCGGCCGCCAGCTCCAGGCTCTGGCGGCGCGAATCCGCCTCGGCCTTAAAGGCGAACACCGATTGCAGGACGCCCAGGATCAGGACGGGCAAGAGCGCGAGGAACAGCGCGCCGGCCAGTCGGACCCGGATGGACCCGACCGCCCCGGCCCCTCGCCCGAGAAGAGACTTCACCGCAGGGTGCTCAGTCTCTCCGCGTCGGCCAGGATGGCGTACATGGCGTCGCCGGCGGCGGCGCCGTCGCGGTCATAGGCGCCGGCCTCGAGAATGGCCTGCAGGGCGCGCCGCGCGCGGCTGACCCGGCTCTTCACCGTACCCACGGCGCAGCCGCAGATCTCGGCCGCCTCCTCGTAGGCGAAGCCGCCGGCGCCGACCAGGATCAGGGCTTCGCGCTGCTCGGGCGGCAGCATGGCCAGGCTGAGCCGCAGCTCGTCCAGCGCCACCGGCGCCTCGGGGTCGTCGACCGCCACCAGGGTGCGTTCGGCCGCTTCCTGGTCGAGCTGGCTCTGGCGCCAGGAGCGCCGCTTCTCGGAATAGAACTGGTTGCGCAGGATCATGAAGGTCCAGGCCTTCATGTTGGTGCCCAGCTGGAAGCTGGCGCGGGCGTCCCAGGMCTTCATCATGGCGTCCTGCGCCAAGTCGTCGGCGGCGGTGGGATCGCCCGTCAGGGTCCTGGCGAAGGCCCGCAGGTGCGGGATGAGCGTGACGAGTTCCTTCTTGAAGGTCCCGTCGCGGGCCGGGTCGAATGGCGAGCGGCCGACTTGCGCTTCGCTCATGCTCACCGCTCTCCCGAAGGCGTCTCGGCCTTACGCAGGATGTCCAGAAACTCGTCGGGGACAGGCTCGTTCACGACCTCGTCGAACATCTGACGAAGCTTGACGCCGATAGCCTGCTGACGGAGCCGCGCCTCGTCTAGCGCGGCGGCCCCTTTGCGGTGATCTTCCATGGGTACGTGTTCGATCATGTCCTCGACGCCGACAAGACGCGGCGCCCGCCCCCTTTGGCCGAATGAGTGTACGCCGGATGACAACGTCGGATTCCGTATGGGGTTCCACAAGCTTGGGCATATGATGGCAAAATTCTTCTGACTTCGGAACCTGTCATGGAACCCGGGTTCGAGGGTTGCGTTTATGTTCGGATGGCCGAACGGCGTAGCTTCACCGCACCCCCGGCTTTTTTGTACCCGAAGACACTCACACGGGAGGGGTCATGAGTCTTCTTGCCCGGCTGGCGCCGCATCTGCCTTACGTTCGTCGCTACGCGCGCGCCCTGACCGGCGATCAGACGACCGGCGACCACTATGTCCGCGTCGCGCTCGAGGCCCTGGCGGCCGGCGAGCGGTCGCTGGACGCCAACCTGTCGCCGCGCGTCGCCCTGTATCGCGTCTTCCACGCMATCTGGCTGTCCTCGGGCGCCCAGCTGGAAGCGCGGCGCGACGACCAGTCCAACGCCGCCGACGACGCCTCGCAGCGTCTGATGCGCATCGCCCCGCGCTCTCGCCAGGCGTTCCTGCTGACCGCCCTGGAAGGCTTCACCCCGACCGAGGCCTCGCAGATTCTCGACTGCGACTTCGCCGAGGTCGAGCGGCTGATCGCCGAGGCCCAGAGCGAGATCGACGCCGAACTGGCCACCGAGGTCCTGATCATCGAGGACGAACCGGTGATCGCGGCCGACATCGAGGCCCTGGTCCGCGAACTGGGCCATGACGTCATCGACATCGCGGCCACCCGCGGCGAGGCGGTCGACGCCGTGTCCCGCCGCACGCCGGGCCTGGTGCTGGCCGACATCCAGCTGGCCGACGGCTCGTCGGGCATCGACGCGGTCAAGGACATCCTGGCGCGTCTGGACGTGCCGGTGATCTTCATCACCGCCTTCCCCGAGCGCCTGCTGACCGGCGAGCGCCCGGAACCGACCTTCCTGATCACCAAGCCCTTCCAGCCGGAAACGGTAAAGGCGGCGATCGGCCAGGCGCTGTTCTTCCATCCGCGGCGGACCCAGAAGGCCGCCTGATCCGCGTCAGGCCCTGAAAAGATCAAGGCCCCGGTGCGAACCGGGGCCTTTTTCTTTCTGGCGGTCGCACCGCCCGTCCTCAGCGGAGGTCAGCCGGCCGGCGTCTGCTTCACCGGCGCCTGCTCGGTCGAATACTGCTGGGCTTCGCCCTGGGTCGTGGCGCCCTTGGTGTGCTCGACCGACGCCAGGTCGCCCGAGCGCAGGCCCCAGGCGCCGAACAGCGCGGCGGCGGCCAGGACGGTCGAGATGACCAGCACCCAGAACACATGCTTGCCCCAGCGGCCCTGGCGGGCGCGGGTGGCGTTGACGGCGGGATGATGCTGTTCGAGATCTGCGGGCATGAGGGCCTCCTTAGCGGGCGGCGGAATAGGACCCGACGTCCGGCGCCGCCGGTCCGCTGGGAGCGAGGTTGTCGTTGAAGCGCTGGAGGAGCCCCGCCGAGGCCGCGACCGCGGCGATCACCGCCAGGGCCGCCACGCGATTGCGCCGGACCTTCTGTCGGCGCGTCAGCGCGCTTTCGAAGGCCAATCCACCGTGTTCGGTCTGAAAGGTGCGGATCACGACGTTGCTCCCCAGGGCGAGGCCGGGCGGCCTCCTGGAAAATCAACGTCCCTTCCCTGGCGACGTTCCCTTCGGCCCTCGCTGGAAGGGGGTCGCGGGGTCGTGAAAAAATAATCGCCGGAGAGGCGAAAAAAGTTTCGATCGGCGGGAACCCGGTCGGGGGAGCCACGTTTTCGATTTGCGGAGGCGGCGACGCCCCCCCGACTTGAGGCTGGTGAAAGCCAGCCTGTCGCCTCCGCACCCCCCTCTTTTGCCCTTCAGGCGGACCCTTTCGGATCCGCCTTTTTTGATGCGCCGAGGGGAAGCCGCGGCTAGTGCAGCTTTCCGTCCAGATCGAACCGGATGTCGGCGCGTCGCCGCAGGGGGCGGGCCTCGCCGTCGCTGGTGGTGGCCCCGGCGTCGCCGGCCGCTCCCACGTCGAATTCCACGTTGGMGTAGCCCATCTTCGCCAGCGCGCGCGTCACCGTGTCGGCCCGCTGCTTGGACACCGCCAGGCTGGCGTCCGGCGAGCCCACGGCGTCGGCCAGTCCGATCACCCGCACCGAGGCCACCTTGCAGCCCGTGGCCAGGGCGTCGGCGCCCTTGAGCACCGAGCGCGCCTCGTTGGTCAGCTTGGCCGACTTGCTCTCGAAATAGATCTGGACCGAGAAGTCCTCGCAGCTGGGCGCGGTCTGCACGATCTGGGACCTGGACTTGGGCCAGGGGCTCTTGCTCGCGCATCCCGCCACCAGGCCGCCCAGAACCACCGCGCCGACGATCGCCATTCCGACTTTCTTCATCGCTTGCCCTCTCTGACGTCACGGCGCGCAAAAGGCGGCCGACACGAGTCGACCGCCTTTACGAAGGTTCAGGCCAGGCCCGACTTAACGGGGGCTGCCGTCTTCCCAGTAGTAACGACCGCTGCGCGAGTCATAGTAGTAATACCGTCCGGCGCGCTCGTCATAGTACTGACGGCGATTGACGTTGGTCGCGCCGCAGCCGCCGTCCTCGCGGCAGCCCTTCACGGCGCCGACGGTGCCGCCCAGGGCCGCGCCGACCAGGGCGCCGGTGGAGGCGCTGCCGCCGCCCACATTGTTGCCGACCACCGCGCCCGCCAGGGCGCCGAGGGCCGCGCCGCCCGCGGCGTTGCGTTCCGTGTTTCCCGTGGCGGTGCAAGCGCTGGCCAGCACGCCGACGCCCAAGAGGGCGATCAAAGTCTTGTTCATCGTGGCTCTCCGTTCGAGCTTGTCCCAGCCACGCAAACGACCTCGCCGCGCCAACGGTTCCGGGAACCGCGATCAAGCGCCGCCGTTTCTTTCGAGCCTTCCCCGCGCGACCGCGCCTTTCTGGAATTTCGCATGCGAGTGGAAGTCGTCACCAACATCGCCTCCGGTTCGGTCGGCAAGGACGCCCCGGCCCAGGCCGAGGCCATCCTGGCCGAGCACGGCGTCACGGGAAGGGTCCACGCCCCCAGCGAAGGCGAGCTGAACGCCTGCCTGCGCGACGCTCTGGACGCCAAGCCCGACGCCATCCTGGTGGTCGCGGGCGACGGCACGGCCCGGGCGGCGGCCGAGATGGCCGGACCCGACGGCCCGATGATCGCGCCCCTGCCCGGCGGCACGATGAACATGCTGCCCCATGCGCTGTACGGCCCCATCCCGTGGCCCCAGGCCATGGCGGAGTGCCTGCAGGGCGGCCGGGAGCGGATGATCTCGGGCGGCGAGATCAACGGCCGGGTGTTCTTCGTCGCCGCCATCCTGGGCAGCCCCGCCCTGTGGGCCGACGCCCGCGAGGCGGCGCGGGCCGGGCGGGCCGACCTGGCCCTGCTGCGCGCCCAGCGGGCCCTGCGCCGCGCCTTCTCCAGCCGGCTGCGCTACGTCCTGGACGGCCGCCCCAAGGGCAAGACCGAAGCGCTGAGCCTGATGACGCCCCTGGTCTCGGCCGACCTGAGTTCCGAGGAGCAGGCCCTGGAAGCCGCCGCCCTGGACCCGGCCGGCGCGCTCGACATCTTCCGTCTGGGCGTCAACACCGTGGCCGGCAACTGGCGCAACGACCCGTCGGTGGTCGTCGGCCGCTGCCGGATCGGCAAGGTCTGGGCGGGCGGGCGGATCCCGGCCATCCTCGACGGCGAGCCGGTGCGCCTGGACGACACGGTTAGCATCCGCTTCCGCCCCAAGGCCTTCCGCGCCCTGGTTCCCGAGGCTGGGGCGCCCGCCAAATGAAGCCGCTGAAGCTGGTCCAGGTCTCCGACATCCATTTCGGGGGCGAGCACAAGGACGCCGTCGAGGCGGCCGTCGCGCGCATCCACGCCGAGCGCCCCGACCTGGTGATCGCCGCCGGCGACCTGACCAAGGACGGCAAGGTGGAAGAGTTCGACGCCGCCCTGGCCTGGCTGAACCGCCTGCCCCAGCCGCGCCTGGTCTCGCCCGGCAATCACGACGTCCCGTTCGCCGGGCCGCGCGAGATCCTGACCCGCCTGGTCGCGCCCTGGCGGCGCTACGAGGACCGGTTCGGCGCGCGGATGAACAGCGACTGGGACGATCCCCGCGCCACGGTGGTCACCCTGAACTCGGCCCGCGCCTTCCAGCTGCGGGCCAACTGGTCCAAGGGCGCTGTGTCGCGCCGCCAGGTCCGTGACGTCTGCGCCGACCTGAAGGGCGCCGCGCCGGGGGCCCTGAAGATCGTGGTCTGCCACCATCCACTGATCGAGATGCTCGGCGGCCCCATGACCGCCAAGGTGCACGGCGGCACGGCGGCCGCCCAGGTCTTCGCCCAGGCGGGCGTCGACCTGGTCCTGACCGGCCACATCCATGCGCCGTTCGTGCATCCCTATCCGTTCTCGGACGGCTGCACCCAGGCGGTCGGCTCGGGCACCCTGTCGGTGCGCGAGCGCGGCGTGCCGCCCAGCTTCAACGTGATCGAGGTCGACGACGTCGACATCCGCATCACCGCCCTGGCCTTCGAGCGGACCCAGTTCGTCACCTTCCGGACCTGGTCGGTGCCGCGCCGCTGCGTCCCCAAGCCCCCAAACGAAAACGGCGCGACCGAAGTCGCGCCGCTCAAGGTCTGAGGCCCGAGAACCCTTAGGCGGGTTCGGGATAGGTCCAGGCCGCGCCCTGGCCCTTGGCCGCGGCGAACTGGGCGTCGGCGAACGCCCAGTTGGGCAGGACGTCGAACCAGGCTTCCAGGAAGCCCTTCCGGTTGTTCTGGTGGTCCAGATAGTAGGCGTGCTCCCAGACGTCGCAGACCAGCAGCGGCGTGATGCCGTCCTTGGTCAGGGTGTCGTCGGCGTCGTGGGTCGAGATCACCACCAGCTTGCCGCCCTGGACGGCCAGCCAGACCCAGCCCGAACCGAAGTGGCCGACGCCCTCGGCGACGAACTTTTCCTTCAAACCGGCCAGATCGCCGAAGGCGTCGGCGATGGCCGCCGACAGCTCGGCGCCCGGACCGGCCTTGTCGGCGCTCATGCACTCCCAGAAGAACTGGTGGTTCCAGATCTGGGCGGCGTTGTTGAACACCTTGCCGGGGCTGGCCTCGCGGATCACCGCTTCCAACGGGCGCTTGTCGCCTTCCGGCAGCAGGCCGTTGAGGGCGTTCACATAGGCCGCGTGGTGCTTGTCGTGGTGGAAATGAAGCGTGTTGGCCGAGATGGTCGGCTCCAGGGCTTCATAGGCGTAGGGGAGGTCGGGGAGTTTGAACATGATCGCTCCAGGGCAAAACGCCCCCGGGAGATGGGCGGGGAGGCCCAGAAAACCAGGGGCGGGAAAGCTCGTCTTGTCGAAAGTCGCCTGGACTCGCGCTTAGCGCGGGGGCGGCTTCTGGGAATCCAGCAGCGCCTTGGCGACGATCGCGGCCAGGGCCGGATTGCGGAAGGCGATGATCCCGGCCGCCAGGCCGGCGCCGACGGTCAGGATCGGACGCTCCTTGACCATCTCGATGGCCTTCTCGGCGAAGGCCAGCGCATCCGGCGCGGGCGGCGGACGATGCCGTTCCTCCGCCTTGAAGGCGGCGATCAGGCCGGCGACGCCGACGATGGCCGCGGCCACGGCGGCGACCACGGCGGCCGCTCCGGCGGCGCCGAGGTGGGGCGCCAGAACCGCGAACAGCGCGAAGGCGGCGGAGACCACGCTCACAGCAGCGGCCGCGGCGATCGCCGCGGCCGCTGCCAGGGTCGTCAGAGTCTTCCCGAAGATCACTTGTCGCGGCCGCCGCGGTTTCCGGCCAGCAGCAGGCCCAGCAGGACGCCGACGCCCAGGCCGGCCAGGGTGGCGGTGATCGGGCGCTCGCGAACGCGCTCGCTGACATAGCGGCTGGCCTCGTCGACCGACTGGCCGGCGGTGTCGGTGTAGGTGCGGGTCTGGGCGCGCAGGGTCTCGAGACCCTGGGTCAGGGACGCCTCTATGCGCTTGGCGGCGTCGGACAGGTTGGCCTTGGCCGAGGCGGCGGCCTCGCTGAGATTGGCGCGGGCGGCGCTGGCCGCTTCGCCGAAGCTGCGCTCGGCGTGATCGAAGGCCGCGCCGGCGTTCGACGAGGCCTTGCTTGCTTCATTCAGGGCGGGGTTCAGGCTGTTGTCGGGCATGAGGATCTCCGGTTCGCGGCTCGGGCTTGTGGGGGGCGGGCAGCGCGAAGCTGCGCCCGCACAACGCAATGCCGACGCGACAAGTTCCATTGTAGCGTCAAGGTTGGAGCTTCACCACAGGTGATCTTCGACGGGATCGGGGAGCTTGGCCTTTATCGATCTCGCGCCCTGCGCGAACCCGGTCTATGTTCGAATCATGGACGATGCGGGCGGAACGCTGGCAGATGATCAGGAGGCGCGGCGGCTGCGCGCCCTCGACGCGCTTCGCGCCTTCGACGGCGACCCGGTCGACCCTCGTTTCGACAGGATCGTCCGCCTGGCCTCGCGCCTGTTCGCCGCCCCCCGCGCGGCCATCCGCCTGATCGGCAAGGACCGGATTTTCCTGAAGGCCAGGGTCGGCTTCGACCATGTGGAGGAGCCGCGCCCCGCCGGCCTGTCCGACCGGCTGCGCGAGACCGGCGTGGTCTCCAGCCACGACCTGGCCGACGATCCGGACCAGCCCCTGCGGCCCTGGCGCGCCGACAGCCGCTTCTTCGCCTGCGCGCCGCTGAAGACGGCCTCGGGCGAGATCGTCGGCCTGCTCACCGTCGAGGACCCCGCCCCGCGCGAGGCCGTCGACCCCGGCCTCGCCGACGCCCTGGCCGACCTGGCCGCCCTGGCGATGGAAGAGCTGCTGCACGACGCCGAGACGGCGCGCAACGTCGCCGAGCGCACGCTGGACAGCG
The DNA here is from genome assembly GCF_056665975.1 of Caulobacter sp. 05T431. NCBI lineage: Bacteria > Pseudomonadati > Pseudomonadota > Alphaproteobacteria > Caulobacterales > Caulobacteraceae > Caulobacter > Caulobacter sp. 05T431. The sequence continues at coordinate 96,260 of NZ_JBFTKU010000017.1, forward strand.
AACGCATCGCCCTGGCCCTGCACGCCGCCAACCTGGGCGAATTCGTCTGGGACATCGTGGCCGACACCGTCCGGGTCAGCGCCCGGATGGCCAGCATCACGGAACTGCCCGAGGGCGTGACCCCCGCCGAGGGCGGCGAGGCCCTGTACGGCTTCGTGCATCCTGACGAGCGCGACGAGATCCGCGACGAGGTCGAGACCCAGCTGCGGACGCAAGGGCGCTACGAGGTCGAGTTCCGGCGGGTGTCGTCCGACCCGAACCGCGTGATCTGGAACCGCGTGGCCGGCCTGCTGGTCAAGGACGCGGCCGGCAAGCCGCTGCGGCTGATCGGCGTAGTCCAGGACGTCACGGCCCGCCGCGACGCCGACGAACAGCGCGAGAACCTGGTCATCGAGCTGGACCACCGCATCAAGAACATCCTGGCGGCCGTGCAGTCGGTGGCCGGCCAGTCGGCCCGCAAGGCCTCGTCGCTGGACGGCTTCCTCAAGGCCTTCAACGGCCGGCTCAAGGCGATGAGCTCGGCCCACGACCTGCTCAGCGCCGCCCGCTGGCGCGGCGCCACCCTGGCCCGGATCGCGGCGGCGGAGCTGGGCGGCCTGGCCCCCAACCAGACCCGCTGGGACGGTCCGGAACTGTTCCTGACGCCCCGCGCGGCGGCCGCCCTGTCGCTGACCCTGCACGAGCTGGCGGTCAACGCCGTGAAGTACGGCTCGCTGTCGGTCGAGAGCGGCCGGGTCGAGGTGGTCTGGCGCGCGGCTCCGGGGGGCGGCTTCAATCTGGAATGGCTGGAGACCGGCGGGCCGATGACCACCCCGCCCGAGGTCCGCGGCTTCGGCATGACCCTGATCGAGGACGTGGTCGGGCGCGAGCTGGGCGGCCAGGCGACCGTCGACTACAAGCGCAGCGGCGTCACGGCCCGGATCCACGCCGCCGCCGACGCCCTGGTCGACGAACCCGAGCCCGACGCCCCGGTCGCGGCGCCCGACGAGCGCATCGTCGAGACCGTGGGCGGCGGCGACGACAGCTTCAAGGCCGGCGACATCGCGGGCCTGAAGGTGCTGATCGTCGAGGACTCCTTGCTGCTGGCCATGGAGCTGGAGGCGGGGCTGGAGGACTCCGGCGTCGAGGTGGTGGGCTGCGCGGCCGAGCTGGCCGAGGCCCTGCAGATGCTGGAGCTGTCGTTCGACGCCGCCGTGCTGGACGCCGACCTCAACGGCCAGTCGGTGGCCCCGGTCGCCGAGGTGCTGCGCCGCGAGGGCCGTCCCTTCGTGTTCGCCACCGGCTATGCCGACAAGGCCGCCCCGATGGGCTTCGACGCCCCGATCGTGCGCAAGCCCTACAACGTCCACCAGATCGCCCGGGCCCTGGCGTCGGTGACGGGGCGGTAGGCTCCGCCTGTTACGGCGGACGAAAGCGGTCGGGTGGGGGCAAGTGCTCACCGGCACGATCTCTCGCTCTCACGCGATCTCTCGCTGAGGGTATGGAAAGGGCTGCGGAGCGCCGGACATCGTCCGGAAGAAATTAGAGAATACCGTTTCGACGAAGCCCGTTCGCTCCGCGCGGTCGTTATCCGCAAGCTCTCGACGCTAGGCCCTGTTGGAGCCGCGCCTTGTCGCCCGCGACGGGCGGGCCAGGCCAACGCGCCTGATCCCGGACCGCGGGCGTCGTCCGCCCGCCTGCTGCTTCATCGACCTTCAGTCACGTCGTATCTGTGGACCACGCCCGACCGGCACCAGAGACTGAAGTTTGGGTCCCGCCTCTACTCAAGCAGAAGGGCCCGCCGACGGAGCTTCCCGCTCGATCGCCCCTCGCCGCCGCATCGGTCGCTGGCCATGCGCCCTTTCCCGCGTCGAGGTGGGACGATTATGCGGCCGCCGGGAAACCCTGCGGGGAATAAAGATTTAGCACAGGGATTTCAGCGGCTTGTCCGCCGCGAGGCCGGGGACATGCGCTCGCGCGTGTCCCCAAGACCAGGCTCCGTGCGAAATCTGGGGACACGCGCAAGCGCATGTCCCCGACCTGTCACCCCGGCAGCCCCTCGAACATCTCCAGCCCCTCCGGGACCACCGCCCAGTCCGGCCGTCCCTTGACGAAGATCGCCACCGTCGGGCGGAACGCCGTCGGGTCGTCCAGCGAGCCGGCATAGATCGTGTGGGAATCCGTCTCGCCGACCGGACCGCCGAACACCAGGCTGGCGCAGACGGGGCAGGTGTTGCGCACGGCGGGCGTGCCGCGCGCCGAAACGCTGGCGAAGGTCCGCGTCGGGCCGCTGAAGGTCAGGTCCTTAGCCGCGAAGGCCATGAACGGGATGAAGCCCGAGCCCGAGGCCTTGCGGCAGTCGCCGCAGTAGCAATGGCCCATGTACAGCGGCGCGCCCCGCGCCTCGTAGCGCAAGGCCCCGCACAGGCAGCCTCCGGCATGCAGCGGCGCGTCCATCCTAGATCACTCCCTTGGCCCGCAGGCCGGCTATGGTCTCGTCCGACAGCTTGGCCACGTCGCGCAGCACCGCGTCGGTGTGCTGGCCCAGGGCCGGCCCCGGCCAGCGGACCCCGCCGGGGGTGTCGGACAGCTTGGGGAAGGCGTTCTGCATCTTCACCGTGCCGAACACCGGGTGGGCGACCTCGACGATCGACTCGCGGGCGGCGAACTGGGGGTCCTTCAGCATGTCCGGCGCGCGATAGACCCGGCCGACGGCCAGGCCGGCGTCCTCCAGCAGGGGCAGAAGCGCCTCGATGTCGTGCTCGACCGTCCAGCCGCCGATCGTGGCGTCCAGCTGGGTCTGGTTGACGCCCCGGGCGGCGTGGTCGCGATAGCGCTCGTCGGTGGCCAGTTCGGGCCGGCCCATGGCGTCGCACAGGCGCTTGAACAGGGTGTCCTGGTTGGCGCCGATCAGGATCAGCTCGCCGCTGCGGGTGGGATAGACGTTGGACGGGGCGATGCCGGGCAGGATCGCGCCGGATCGCTCGCGGACATAGCCCGACAGGTCGTATTCGGTGATCAGGTTCTCCATCACCGTCAGCACGCTTTCGTAGATCGCCGCGTCGACCACCTGGCCCTTGCCGGTGTGCTGGCGGGCGTGCAGGGCCATCATCACGCCCAGGGCGGCGTTCAGCCCCGCCAGGCTGTCGCCGATCGAGATGCCCGCCCGGGCCGGAGGCCGGTCGGCCTCGCCGGTGATGTGGCGGAGGCCCCCCATCGCCTCGCCGATCAGGGCGTAGCCGGCGCGGTGCGAATAGGGACCGGTCTGGCCGAAGCCCGAGACCCGGGCCATGACCAGGCCGGGATTGGTGCGGGCGAGATCCTCGTAGCCCATGCCCCACTTCTCCAGCGTGCCGGGGCGGAAGTTCTCGACCACCACGTCGGCCGTGTCGATCAGGGCGCGGGCCACCTCGCGGCCCTCCGGGGCGCGCAGGTCCAGGGTCACCGAGGTCTTGTTGCGGCCGATCACCGGCCACCAGGGCGAATGGCCCTTGGGCTTGGTGCGGCCCCACTGGCGCATCGGGTCGCCGGCCTTGGGGTCTTCCAGCTTGATCACCTCGGCGCCGAAATCGCCCAGCACCTGGCCGCAGAAGGGCCCCGCGATCAGCGATCCCATCTCGACGACCCGCAAGCCGTTCAGCGGCGCTTCGGCCATGCCCACACTCCCCTTTTCGCCCCGCGGGCGCTCACGGAACCATCACGGCGACGTGAAGTTTTCTATGCCTCGGCGCAAGCGCGGCGCCTTCGGACACTCAACGTTCTAGAAAAACGCGCAGGGAAAGAAAGCCATGACCCGTAAGCTTCTCATCGTCGGCGCCGCCATCGCGGCCCTCAGCGTCGCGGCCTGCAACCAGAAACCCGACGAGACCAAGGGCGCCGCCACCCCCGCCGAACAGGCCGCCACGCCCGACGCCAACCCCGCCGCCACCGTCCCGACCCCGTCGGACGAGACCAAGGCCGACGTGTTCGTCGCCAAGGCCGCCGCCAGCGACATGTTCGAGATCGAAGCCGGCAAGCTGGTCGCCAAGCGTTCGACCAATCCCGACGTCAAGAAGTTCGCCGCCGCGATGGTGAAGGCGCACACCAAGACGACGGAAGACCTGAAGGCCGCCATCGCCGCCTCGGGCGCGTCGATCGCCCCGCCGACCGCCCTGCCTGAAGACCTGCAAGGCAAGCTCGACGACCTGACCAAGGCCGACGCCAAGGACTTCGACAAGAAGTACGCCGACAGCCAGGTCGACGCCCACCAAGCGGCCCTGAACCTGCTGCAGCGCTACGCCCAGGACGGCGACACCCCCGCCATCAAGGCCTTCGCCGCCGCCACGGCCCCGGCCGTGCAGGAGCACCTGAACATGGCCGAGGGCCTGAAGAACGGCTTCGACACCGGCAAGGACGTGGCCAAGGCCGAGGAAAAGGTCGCCAAGGAAAAGGCCGGAAACTAGGTCCGACCAAAGGGACGCGCCTGACGGCGCGGACCCGTCTCAAGGAATCGCGTAGGCGACCGTCGCCCTGGCGGCGGCTCGCTCGCGCGATTCCGACCAGATCAGCACGTCGACCGTGGCGATGCGCCGGCCCAGCTTGAGCAGGGTCGCCTCGGCGTAGAGGTCGCCCGGCTTGGCCCCGCGCAGGAAGTGGATGGTCAGGGACGAGGTCACGGCCATGGCCACCTCGCCGATATGGGCCAGGATCACCGCATAGGCCGCCGAGTCGGCCATGGCCATCTGGGTCGGCCCCGAGATCAGCCCGCCCGGCCGCAGGGCCCGGCTGGCGAAGGCCTGGCGCATCAGCACCCGCCCCGGCTCGGCCTCGAGCACCACCGGCAGATGGGGCCCCGCCTCCGGGAAGGCCTTGGCCAGGAAGACGTTCAGCGCCGCCGCGTCCAGCCTCAACGCCTCCGCGCTCGGCCCGTCGCCGCTCATCGCATCTCGACCTTGGCGACGTTGTCGTCGCCGTTGCGGTCGATGACGAAGTTGTAGGGGTCGACGCCGGCGACCTTGGGCAGGGTCGTGGTGACGAAATTCAGGGTCTGGGTCCCCGACCGGATCGGCCGACGTTCGAAGGCCACCACCTTGTCGGCCCCGAAGCCCTTCTTGCCCGGCTCCAGGGTGAACAGGCCGATGTCCATCGGCTCGCTCATCGGCGCCTCGGCCTCCTGGCCGCGGCCCTGAGCGTAGAGCTTGCGGGCCGTGACCGTCAGGGTGACGTCGTAGCGGCCGTCGGGCCGCTTGTGGGCCGTGGCCGCCGTGGTCTTCAGGTCATAGAGGGTGATCTTCTCGAACAGGTCGGTGATCAGGGCCTGCTTGTCGGCGGGGACCTCGGCGCGCAGGGCGGCCAGGAAGTCCAGGGTGGTGGGATAGGGCGCGCCCTTGAAGGCGTGGTCGGCGATCAGCTTGCGCAGGGCGCGGTTGACCGTCTCCTCGCCCACCTCGTGCTGCAGCCGGTACATGACCAGCGAACCCTTGCGGTAGTGGATGTACGGCTGGTTCTCGACCCGGGCCAGGGGCTGCTCCTCCAGCGGGTCGCCGCCACGGGCGCGCAGATAGCTGTTCAGCTCGAACTTCAGGAACTTGCGGATCTGGGCCTCGCCGTACATCCGCTTCATGACCATCAGCGCCGAGTACTGGGCGAAGGTCTCGCTCAGCATCGTGCCGCCCTGCTGGTCGGCCCCGATCACCTGGTGGGCCCACCACTGGTGGCCGATCTCGTGGGCGCCGACATAGGTGACCATGTCGATCTTCTCGGGATCGTCGTACTTGGCGATGAAGAACAGGTTCTCCGACCACGGGATGGTGTTGGCGAACGACTGGGCGAAGTCGGCGTAGCCCGGGAACTCCTGGAACCGCAGCTGGCGGAACTGGTAGGGGCTGAAATTGGCCTGGTAGTAGTCCAGCGAGGCCTTCATCCCGGTCTTCATCCGCTCGATGTTCCACGGATGGTGCGGGTCGTAATAGATCGCCAGGTCCACGCCCTTGTAGCGGTCGCGGGCCACGGCGTAGCGGGCCGACTGGATCGACAGATAGGGCAGGATCGGGGCCTCGGTCACGAACCGCGCCGTGCGTCGGTCGCCCTGGACCTGGTTGGAGACCTCGTAGCCCGGCGCGATCGGCGTCTGGTCGGCGTCGGTGGTGACGGTGATGTCCGACGACACGAAGTCGGCGTCATGGCGCAGGCCGTTGAACTGGCGGCTGGCGATGTCGCCCAGCTTGGGCATGCGGCGCTCGGGCGGCAAGCCGTACTTGCGGCGCTTGGCGCGATCCTGCAGCAGGCCGTCGCGGCTCATGCCCAGCATCGGCGCGATCTCGGTGTTGTCGATGAAGGTCCCGTTGTCGACCACCCGGGTGTCGTCGCCCCGGTTGCGGAAGCCCCTCTGGGCGCGCTCGGTGATGAAGCTCATCATCCGCCGCTCGCCCGGTTTCATCGGCGTGTCGAAGGCGAAGATCCGGTAGTTGAAGCGGTCATAGGTCTGCTTGGAGCGGGCCCCTTCGATCGACAGCCCCTTGACCTTCAGGTCGCGGTCGAAGCGGACGTGGATCTCCTTCAGCGTCTCGCCGCTGCGGTTCTCCAGGGTGTAGACGCCCTTGGTGTCGATGCGCGGATCGTGCGGATGCAGGTCGACGTCCAGCTTCATCGCCACGATCTTGGGCTGCGGCGTGTTCTCGAAGCGCAGCAGGGTCTTCTCGTAGTCGGCCTGCCACTTTTCGTTGTCGATGCGGGTGCGGTAGACGTTCCAGACGTTGGTGTTGACGTAGATGAACGCCCCGCTGGCCGCGAACAGCACGGCGGCGGCGGCGAAGGTCAGCCCGGCCTTGCCGGTCAGGCGCTGGGGCAGGCGGCGCAGGCGCGGCCACAGGCGGGTCTCGGTCCCGCGCCGCCACAGGGCGTAGGCCAGCACCACCAGTCCGGCGGCGAAGGCGCTCCAATAGACCCGCACCCACCAGGCGCCGATCCAGAACTTGCCCAGGCGGTTGATGTCGGAGGTGGGGACCATCGGCCCCACCAGCCCGCCGCCGCCGTAGTTGTAKAGGCGGTGCTCCCAGCCGAGGTTGGAGAAGGTCATGCCGGCCACGATGTAGAGCACCATCAGGCCCCAGCCGACGAACTTGTGCGGGCTCAGCACCTGCAGGAACACCGCCAGCACGGCCGTCAGCACCAGGCTCACCGACATCGGCGCGACGTACCACAGCAGGTACTTGTCGAACTCGAAGCCGAAATAGCCGTGCGCCGCCTGGCTGATCACGGCGGCCAGCACGCTGACCAGCAGGGTCGAGATCAGCACCAGCGAGATCGCCGCCACCTTGGGCGCGACGAAGGCCCAGTCGGCGACGGGCGTGGAGTCGATGATCTCGTGGGTCTTGCGGTCGCGCTCGCGCCAGACCAGCTCGCCCGCGTAGTAGATCGAGATGATCACCGGGATCAGGGTGAACGAGCCGATCAGCGGGTTCAGCAGCATCCGGGTCAGCGGATAGATCGAGCCGCCGTAGCTGGTGTCGTCGGTGGCGAACCACAGCGAACCGGCCGCGTTGAACAGGCCCAGCGCCAGCAGCACGAAATAGGCCGGGCTCTTGAACACCTGGCCCATGTCCAGCCGGGTGCGGGCGACCAGCTGGGCCCAGGCCCACCGACCGTCGAAGCGGGGATGGACCGGGGCGGCCAGGATCGCCGGCGCCGTCTCGGCCGCGGCCTCGGCCCGCTTCTGGCGGCGACGGGCCTTGCGCGCCTTGCCCGACAACTCGGGCGACTGCAGGCGGAAGCCGAAATGCGCCGCCACCAGGAAGACGACCGACAGCGCCAGGACGAAGACGCGGTTGAACAGCAGCACCCCGTCCAGGGGCGGGACGACCGTGTTGCGCTCGCTGACCGTCCAGTACTTGCTGACCAGGCCGTAGGCCGAGCCGCCCAGCGGCTCCCACAGGGCCACGGCGTGCTCGAACTCCGGCTTGTTCAGGGCGATGTTGGCCACCACCCAGACCACCAGGAAGGCGATCACCCCGACATAGGTCCACATCATCGACCGGGTCACCGTGGCCAGGGCGAAGAACATGGTCGAGGTCAGGATCAGGGTCGGCAGGGCGACCACGCCGTAGGCGAACAGGTAGGCGTCCCAGCGGTTGGGACCCAGCAGCTCGCTGTCGACCCACGGCATGTGCGAGCCCAGCCAGATGGCGGCCGGCACCACCAGGAACGAGATCGCCGCGGCCAGCAGCGCCCCCGTGAAGCGGCCGTACAGGTAGTCGAACTTGGTCAGGCGCGTGGCCCGCAGGATGGGCCCGAAACCCGTCTCGTCGTCGCGCACCACCACGTTCGAGACGAAGGCCGTGGTCACGAACATGTAGAACAACGAGAAGACGATGCAGGCCTGGGCCAGGGCGTAGGGGCCGTTGCGATGGTCGCTGGGCCCCAGGCCGATCGAGAAGTTGCTGACCGTGGTGATGGCGAAGGCCAGCAGGAAGAAGATGACCGCCACCACCCAGAAGACGGGCGACTTCAGCTGGTAGCGCAGTTCGAAGCCCGCGATCTTGCCAAACATCCGGACGCCCTCAGGCCGCGCGACGGGTCGTGGAGAGGGTCGAGAAGTAGACGTCCTCCAGCCCGCCCCCGACCTGGACGAAGCCGGCCCCCGGGTCCCGGTCGGCCAGGACGTGGATCACCGTGCGGCCGCCCAGCAGGCGGGTCGAGATCACCTGGTGATGCGCCTTGGCCGCCTCGAGCTCGGCCTTGTCGATGACCTTCTTCCAGATGCGGCCGTCCAGCTGGCGCACCAGGTCGGCGGGGGCGCCTTCCTTGACGATCCGGCCGTTGCAGATGATCGCCATGGCCTGGCAGAGGTCGGAGACGTCCTCGACGATGTGGGTGGACAGGATCACCACCACGTTCTCGCCGATCTCGGCCAGCAGGTTCAGGAAGCGGTTGCGCTCCTCGGGGTCGAGGCCGGCGGTGGGCTCGTCGACGATGATCAGGCGCGGATCGCCGATCAGGGCCTGGGCGATGCCGAAGCGCTGGCGCATGCCGCCCGAGAAGCCGGCGATGGCCTTCTTGCGCACGTCCCACAGATTGACCTGGTTGAGCAGGCTCTCGACCACGGCCTTGCGGTCCTTGCCGTCGGCGATGCCCTTCAGCACGGCCATGTGGTCGAGCATGTCGTAGGCGCTGACGCGGGGATAGACGCCGAAGTCCTGCGGCAGGTAGCCCAGGGTGCGGCGCAGCTGGTCGGGCGACTTCAGCACGTCGATGTCGCCGAACCGGATATGGCCCGACGTGGGGGCCTGCAGGGTGGCGACCGTGCGCATCAGGGTCGACTTGCCGGCGCCGTTCGGACCCAGCAGGCCGTACATGCCGCCGGGTATCGTCAGGTTGACCTCGTCGAGGGCCTTCACGCCGTTGGCGTAGACGTGAGTCAGGTTCTCGATGATCAGCATCGTCGGTCCCGGGCCCCTTCGACGTTGGCGTGGCGGGTTTTCGCCACAATTGCCTACCCGTCATGCCTTGTCGTCGCAGGTCGGGGCAAGTGAAAGAACGTTTAGACGCGCGGCATGGCCGTCGTGTTGCAGGATCATGTCCTCGCGAAGGTGACTTTTGGCGAAGCGGGTTTGGGTCTAATCAGGCGCCATGACGCACTTCGCCTTCCCCCCGCCCGCCCAATCCACGGTTCCGGTCGAAGGGAGCGATTCCGTCTTCCCCGTCCGCCGGATCCTCTGCGTCGGCCGCAACTACGCCGCCCACGCCCGCGAGATGGGGGCCGACACCCGCGATCCGCCGTTCTTCTTCGCCAAGCCGGCCGATGCGGTGGTGGTGGGCGACAAGGTCCCCTACCCGGTCGCCACCCACGACCTGCACCACGAGATCGAGCTGGTGGTCGCCCTGAAGTCGGGCGGCGCCAACATCGCCGTCGAAGAGGCCATGAGCCACATCTTCGGCTACGCGGTCGGGGTCGACCTGACCCGCCGCGACCTGCAGGCCGCCGCCAAGGCCAAGAGCCATCCCTGGGACGCCGCCAAGGGCTTCGACGCCAGCGCCCCGATCAGCGCCATCGTCCCGGCCGACAAGGCCCACCCCGACGGGGCGATCACCCTGACCGTCGACGGCCAGCCGCGCCAGGCCGGCCAGATCGCCGACATGATCTGGACGATCCCCGAGATCATCGCCGAGGCCTCCAAGCTGTGGACCCTGGCGGCCGGCGACCTGATCTTCACCGGCACCCCCGAGGGCGTGGCCGCCATCGGTCGCGGCGACCGGGTCGATGGCGCGGTCGAGGGCGTCGGCCGGCTGACCTTCACCCTGGTCTAGGAGCGCGGCGATGAAGCTCGTCCTGCACGGCGCCTGGCGGTCCAGCGCCGCCTACCGGGTGCGGATCGGCCTGAACCTCAAGGGCCTGGCCTATGAGACCGCGCCGGTGAACCTGGTCGACAACCAGCACCAAGCCCCCGCCTTCGCGACCCTGAACCCGCAGAAGCTGGTGCCGGCCCTGGAGGTCGACGGCCGGGTGCTGACCCAGAGCCTGGCCATCCTGGACTGGCTGGAGGAAGCCTGTCCCGAGCCCGCCCTGCTGCCGGCCGACCCGCTGGCCCGCGCCCAGGCCCGGGCCATGGCCCAGGTCATCGCCTGCGACATCCACCCGGTGAACAACCTGCGCATCCTGCGGGCCCTGACCGGCCTGGGCGTCGACGAGCCCGGCCGCGAGGCCTGGATCCAGCGCTGGATCATCGACGGCTTCCAGGCCCTGGAAGCCATGATCATCGAGCACGGCGGCCAGTACGCCTTCGGCGACACGCCCGGCCTGGTCGATTGCTGCCTGGTCCCGCAGGTCTATAACGCCGAGCGGTTCAAGACCGACCTGTCGCCGTTCCCCGCCCTGCGCGCGGTCGCCGCCCGCGCCCTCGAACACCCGGCCTTCGCCGCCGCCCATCCCAACCAACAGCCGGACGCCATCCATGCTTGAAGACCTGAAGAGCAACAACCTGGCCTGGTCGCTGCGCAAGACCGAGGCCGATCCCCAGTTCTTCAAGCGCCTGGAGGGCCAGCAGAGCCCCGAATACCTGTGGATCGGCTGCAGCGACAGCCGCGTGCCCGCCAACGAGATCGTCGGCCTGGACCCGGGCGAGCTGTTCGTCCACCGCAACGTCGCCAACCTGGCCCCGCCGCAGGACGCCAACTACCTGTCGGTGCTGCAGTTCGCGGTCGACGTGCTGAAGGTCAAGCACATCATGGTCGTGGGCCACTACGGCTGCGGCGGCGTGGCGGCGGCCATCGACGGCAAACGCCGAGGGCTGGTCGACCACTGGCTGCACCCGATCCGTGAGGTCCACGCCGAGCACAAGCACGAGCTGGAGGCCATCGGCGACGAGAAGTCGATGCTCAACCGCCTGTGCGAGCTGAACGTCGCCCGCCAGGTGCGCAACGTCGCCGCCGACGTCTTCGTCCAGGACGCCTGGGCGCGCGGCCAATCGCTGGCCGTGCACGGCTGGGTCTATTCGCTGTCGAACGGCCTGGTGACGGACCTGGAAGTCGGCATCTCTAGCCTCGAGGACTACCAGAAGGCGGTCGGCGGGCCCTGCTGAGCGGCGCCGCCCCTGCGGCGCGGAGCGGCCTAGCCGCCGAGCGCCGGACCGCCCAGGACCGCGGCCCGGGCGAAAACCGCCAGCACCAGGATCAGGCTCAGCGGGAACAGGACCCGCACCGCGATCACCAGGCGCGACACCAGCCGATCGCCGATTTGCGCGTGGCGGCCGCTGAACACGAAGCCGAGCACCGCCCAGAGGTCGCCCGGCGCGATCGACCATTGCCGGAACTCGAGGCTCGGCGCGTCGAGACCAGGCCGCTGGACCTTCAGCCGCCCCAGGCGGAACCCCACGCTGAACAACGAGGCCAAATAGGCCACGACGATCAGCCAGGTGACGCCGAACTGGACGATGAAATCGAAGGGGATCATGGGCGCTCCAAGGTCAGGTCCCGGATAGGAAGGCTCCAGGCCAAGCTTGTCAAAGAGGCGCGGCTTCCACCCGGAACACCTTGCCCGTCGCCGGCTCGCGGATCAGATCCACCCGGGCCCCGTCCCAGTGGTAGTCCAGATGGCGGCCCTGGACGGGGTTCGCGGCCAGGTCGGGATAGAACAAGCCCACGCACTGGCCGCCCGGATGGCGTTGGCTGGGATAGACCACCCCCTCCGAGCCGGCGGCGCGCAGCCCCGCGCCCAGGGCCTGGCCCGGGCCGTAGTCGTCCGGATCCAGCGCCGGGGCGAAGGCCGGATCGCCGCCGCGCAGGTCGTGCAGGGCGGCGCGCACGTCCAGCACGATCTCGCGGAACTGCGAGGTCCAGCCCGGCGCCTGGGCGGTGGCGGCCATGAACAGTCCGTGGTGGTGGATCGTCTCCGACAGGGCGACCTCGAAGCGTTCGGCCACGTACAGCACCCCGTACGCCCCGGCGCTGAACCGGCTGGGCCGGTCGGAGCTGACATGGGTGAACGGCGCCATCAGGTAGCTGGCCCCGGCGCCCGCCACCCAGCGGTCCTGGGGCACCAGGTCCAAGTTGCCGAGGGTCTCCATCAGGCGCGGATTGGTCTTCTGCTCGGCGGCGATCAGCAGCGGCCAGTCGGCGGGATCGGCGATGTCCTCGAACAGGTCGATCGGCGGCCAGGCGCTGCGGATGACGCGGACCGCCCCGCGCCAGGACACCGGCGCGCGCGGGATCTTCGCCAAATCGATCACCAGGCCCCGCGCTCGGCGTCCAGGTAGCGGCGCACCCGCATCAGGTCGGTCAGCTCGCCGCCCAGCATCACCCGCAGGGCCGAGCGCCCGCCGAATGCGGCGTTGGGAGCCTTGATCCAGGCGTAGCCGCGCTGGGGCTCCTGGAAGATCAGCCGCAGGGCCTTGTGGACGCCCATCAGGTTCGACAGCCGGGCCTTGCCGTCGCGGTTGATCCGCCCGATCTCGCCGGCCTTCCAGCGGCGATAGGTGCGCACCGGCTGGTCCAGCAGGATCGCGGCCTCGTCGTCGGTCACGCCCCAAAGCTTCAACAGGTTGACCGCGGCGCGGAACATGGCGGCGGCTTCGGCGTCCGAGATCGGCTCGGGCGCGAAGGCCTTGGGTTCGGTGTCGACCAGGGTGACGAGGGACATCGGATTACCTCTTTGGCCGAATATAGCAATTCTACTGCCAAATGGCAACTTTCAGCCGGTCGGCGCCTTGATGCGCACCCGCGCCGAGGCCGCGCGGCCCTGGCCGTCCACCACCTTCAGCCGGTAGAAGCCCGGCGCGGCCGGACGCCAGATCACCTTGCCGCTGACCGGGTCGGCCGACAGGGGCGCGCCGGCCACGTACCAGGTCAGGTCCTCGCCGCCCGCCGCCATGACCAGGCCGCGCGAGCCGGCGCCGACGCTGTCGACCTGCACGGTGGCGCCGTCGGGCGGGAAGATCAGGCGGGGACCTTCCGAGGCCTGCCGCAGGCGCTGCAGGGCGCCCGGCGCGGCCTTGGGCGCGATGGGCCGGGGCGCGATCGTCGGGGCGTCTATGACGTCGGCCACGTCGAACAGCAGGGGCAGGGCCGCGTCGCGTCCGGTCAGGCCGCCGCGCGCCCCGCCGTCGGCCCGGCCCGTCCAGACGATGATGGCGTAGCCGCCGACYACCCCCGCCGCCACGGCGTCGCGGAAGCCGTACGAGGTGCCGGTCTTGAAGGCCATGGCCGGCCCGCCCCGGGTCAGGGCCGAGGGGGCGCGGCCGCGTGGGGCTGGGGCCTCGCGCAGGATGTCCAGCACTTGGGCGGCGGCCTCGGGCCGGACGATGCGGGTCCCGCCCTGGTGTTCGCGCTGCTTGGCCTCGGCCTCCGTGAAGGCCAGGGGCTTGGCCACGCCGCCGTCGCCGAGGGCCGCATAGAGCACGGCCATGTCGCGCGGCGTGATCCCCGCCCCGCCCAGGGCCAGGGCCAGGCCCGAGCCCTCGCGCGCCGTCTTTGGCCGCACCAGCTTCACGCCCCCGCTCTCCAGCCGCGCGGCGAAGGCGTCGGGGCCGATCTTCTCCAGGGTGGCCACGGCCGGGACGTTCAGCGAATAGGCCAGGGCCTCGCGGGCCGTGACCTTGTCATGGAACACGTGGTCGAAGTTCTCGGGCTGGTAGTCGGCGAAGCGGGTGGCGGCGTCGTCGATCTGGGTGTCCGGCGCCAGGGCTCCGTCGTCGAAGGCGAAGGCATAGATGAAGGGCTTCAAGGCCGAGCCGGGCGAACGCACGGCCCGGGTCAGGTCGATCCAGCCGCCGGGGCGCTGGCGCCCCGCCGAGCCGACCAGGGCCCGCACCGCCCGGCCCTTGATCTGGACCACCAGGATGGCGGCGGTKACGTCCGGCCCTTGGGCGGCGGCGACCGCGGCGGCCATCGGCTCGAGGCGCGCCTGGAGGTCGGCGTCGATCGTCGAGACCACGCTGGGCTGGCTGGGCGGCGCCGCCAGGGCCAGCTCGCCCGCCGCGTGCCAGGCCAGGGCCGGGAACGAGGCGCGCCTGGGCAGGGGTTCGGCGTCCGCCTCGCTGGCGGCGGCCTCGGTCAGGACGTGGGCGCGGACCATCTTGTCCAGCACCGCGCGACGGGCGGCGCGGGCGGCCTCGGGGTGGCGGTCGGGACGGCGGGCTTCGGGCGACTGCGGCAGGGCGATCAGCAGGGCCTGCTCGCCGTCGGTCAGGCTGGTGGGCTCATGGCCGAAATAGGCCAGGCTGGCGGCCCGCACCCCCTCCAGGTTTCCGCCGTAGGGCGCCAGGGTCAGGTAGAGGGCCAGGGTCTGGTCCTTGGTCAGCCGGGCCTCCAGCTGAGCGGCGCGGACCATCTCGATCAGCTTGGAGGGGAGGTTGCGCGGCCGGGGCTCAAGCAGGCGCGCGGTCTGCATGGTCAGGGTCGAGGCCCCCGAGGTGACGCGGCCATGGATCGCCGCCGAGCCGATCGCCCGGGCCAGGGCCAGGGGATCGACGCCCAGGTGGCGACGGAACCGGGCGTCCTCGACGGCGATCAGGCGCTTCTGAAACGTCTTGTCGGTGCGCTGGAGGTCCGCCCGCACCCGCCAGCGTCCGTCCTCGACCGGCAGAGCGCGCAGCCAGGCGCCGCGATGGTCCAGCACCACGGGCGACGAGCGCCGGGCGCGGGCCATGTCGGGCGGAAAGGCAGCGTTCAGGGCGAACAGCACGACCTGGAGGGCGAGGAAGCCGACCAGGACGCGGGTGAGGCGGGGGATGGTGAACATCGAAACTTCAGCTTCACGCCGTCATCCCCCGCCTTGTCCGGGGGATGACGGACGTTTGGGTTACTGCCCCGGCGCCACGGTGATCCGCCCGGCGTCCGACCGCGCGTTCAGGCTGGGCCGGTACATGTCCTTGGCTGTCGCCCCGGGCAGGAAGAACTCGCCCGGCGTCACGGCCCGCGCCACATAGGCCATGGCGAACGGCTTCTCGCCGCCCAGGTCCAGCGCGGCGATGTAGCGGTCGTCGCGGCTTTCCTGGACGTCGGGGTTGGTCAGCTCGCCCAGGAACTTGAACGGACCGTTCTGGGCGTCGTCGGCGCCCAGGGTGGTCTCGATCTCGAAGCCGGCCGGTAGGGCGTCGTCGACCACCAGGGCGGTCGAACGGGCCTGCATCGAGCGGCCGGTGACGAGCACGATCACCCGGTCGCCCTGGTGGATCTGGCTGGGATCGATCGCCCCGCCGCTCATCGAGAACAGCCGCTTGGACACCGACAGGCCGTTGGCCGCCGCGCCCGGCGCCGCCACCGGCGTGCCGCGCACGCTGACCGTCCGCCACAGGGCGCCCTTGCCCCTGTTGGTGAAGTGGGCGTCCGACAGCTTGCCCACCGCCCAGCGTGGGGCCCCGCCGGCGGGCGGCAGGGCGGTGGCGCCCTGGGCGTCGACGGTGATCGGACCGGCCGCCTTCAGCAGCTGGTAGGCCGCCGACAGCACCGCCGCCTGCTCCTGGGTGTTGAGGGCGTCGGGGTCCCGGACCACGTTCTCCAGACGGCCCTGCAGCTGGCGGGCGATGTCGCCCTGGCCGGCCTGGACCGCGAGGGCGGTCACGGCCGCGACGTCGCGCAGCGGGCTCTGGTACCAGTCGCTGTCGTCGCGCCAGCCCAGCGACTTGACCGCCTGGCGCATGGCCGAGCGGGCCCGGGCCTGGTCGCCCATCAGGGCCAGGCCGGCCGCCACCTGGGCCTTGGCCAGGGGCTGGTCCTCGTCCTTCATCTGCACGTCGTGCCACCAGCGCAGCCGCGCCAGGTCGCCGCGTCCGGCCTTGGCCATCACATAGAGGGCGTAGGCCGAGGCGCGCCGGCGCATGCGCTCGGTGGCCTTCTTGGAGTCGTCGGGCGTGCGGCCCCACCACTCCGGATATTCCAGCCGGTAGGACACCGAGCTCCAGCCGTCGGGACGGCTGATCTGGCGCATGGCGTTCAGGGCCTTGTCCATCGCCTCGTCCGGCACGGCGATCCCCTGGGCCTTGGCCTCGACCAGGAAGTCGGTGGCGTAGGCGCCCAGCCAGGCGTCGGCCTCGCCGTCGCCCACCCGCCACAGCCCGAAGGCCCCGTCCAGGGTCTGGCGGTCCAGCAGCTTGCCCACCGCCGCCGACAGGATCGCCGGATTGCGCTTGAGCTTGGGATCGCTGGACAGGCTCTGGGCGTACAGCAGCGGATAGGCGGTCGAGACCATCTGCTCGGTGCAGCCATAGGGATAGCGCTGCAGGGCCACCGCGATCGCCGACGGGTCGAAGCCCCGGAACGGCGAGTAGCTGACCTGCAGGGTGATGTCCCCGGCCGCCAGGCCCGACAGCAGCTGGGCGTCGGGTGTGTAGCTCATGCCCGGCTGCTGCAGCTCGGTGGTGGTGCGCACCACGTCGCCCCAGCCCAGGCGGGTCTGGATCGGATAGTCCTTGGCCGTCTGGAAGCCGGGGCCGGCCACCTTGAAGCCGACCTTGCCGATGCCGGTGACGTTGGGGGCCAGGAACGGGATCTTCTCGGCGATCCTCTG
This sequence comes from Caulobacter sp. 05T431, assembly GCF_056665975.1. Taxonomy (NCBI): domain Bacteria; kingdom Pseudomonadati; phylum Pseudomonadota; class Alphaproteobacteria; order Caulobacterales; family Caulobacteraceae; genus Caulobacter; species Caulobacter sp. 05T431. The sequence continues at coordinate 113,217 of NZ_JBFTKU010000017.1, forward strand.
GCCCAGGACCAGGGTGATCACCTTCTTGAAGGCCACGGCGATGCCGTTGGTGGCGTTGGCCTCGACCGTATAGGCCCCGGCCTTGCCCTCCACGTTATGCAGCTCCAGCGTCGCCATCGGCTTGTCGCCGGGGGCCAGGAAGCGCGGCAGGTTCAGATCGGCCACCACCGGCTGGCGCACGGTCATGGCCTTGGAGCCCGAGCCGACGGCGGTGTCGGTCCAGGCCACGGCCATGATCCGCAGCTCGCCGTTGAAGTCGGCCGCCGGCAGCTTGACCACCGCCTTGCCGTCGAGGCCGGTCTCGACCACGCCGGACCACAGGGCCACGGTCTTGATCGGCGTCACCGTCAGTCCCTCGCCGCCCAGTTCGTCGGCGCCGAAATTGACGTTGGCCGGCGCGCCCATGTTCGGGTCCAGCAGGCGACCGTAGTCGTCGCGGTAGTTCAGGGTCAGGGCCCGCTTGCCGAAGTACCACTTGGCCGGGTCGGGGCTGTCCTGGCGGGTCAGGCGCAGGATGCCCTCGTCCACCGCCGCGATCGTCACCTTGGCCTTCTGGCCGAAGCCCAGGCCGTTGACCTTGATCGGCACGTCGACCGGCGCCTTGGAGTCCAGCTTCACCGGCGTGTCGATGTCGACCGTCAGCTTCCGGCCCTTGGGGTCCAGCGGGACATAGATCAGGCCCAGGGCCCGCTTGGGCTTGGGCGAGCTGACCGGGTCGCGCGGCTGGATGACGGTGACCATCACATAGGCCCCGCCGCCCCAGGCGGCCGAGGTCTTCAGGCGCACGGTCGTGCCGTTCTCGCCGACGCTGAGGGTCTTGAAGTCGATCAGCCGGTCGGTGGCCACCGCCACCTGGGCTTGGCCGGCATAGGGCGACTTCAGGGTGATCTCCACCGTGTCGCCCTGGGCGTAGGCCTTGGTCCCGGCGCTGACCCGCACGAAGTCGGGCGCCTCGCCTTCCTTGGCCGGCGAGCCCCAGCCCGACGAGAACTTGGTCACCGTCTTGGCGCCGTCCGGCCCCTCGACCACCAGGCGATAGTCGCCCCAGCCGAGGCGGCGGTTGAAGCGCGCGGGCGTTCCGGCCCCGATATTGACCGTGGCCTTGGCCACCACCGCGTCGCGGCTGGTGCGCCGCCACTGCCAGCGGCCGTCCTGCTGGAACCAGTCGTAATTCCAGTTCTCGCTGATCAAGGTGTAGGTCGCCGTCGACGAAATACGGGCCCCGGCGGCGTTGACCGCGATCATCTCTAGGCTGACCGGCGGATCGCCGCGCCCGGCGTCGCCCTGCTCGACCTTGACGCCGTAATAGACCGGCTTGCCGCGCACCTTCAGCTCAAGGCCTTCGCGCACGGGGCGGCCGCCGGGCTCGAACACCGAGGCGGTCACCGCCGCGACCAGCGGCTGGGCGGTGTCGCCGGCTTCACCCGTGCCGAGGTTCAGGATGGCGTGGCCGTCGCCGTCGGTGACGGTCGTGCCCAGCTCGATGAACTTCTCGTCGAAGGGCGTCAGGTCGTCGCCCCACTCGAAGTCCTTGTATTGCGGGAAGGGGTCGCTATCGAGCCGCAGCCGCGCCTCGCCCTGGGTCTGCAGGCCCGCGCCCGGCGCGCCGTAGAGGAAGCGGGCCGAGACGTCGATCTTGCGTTCCTGACCGGCCGCGACCGGCACGGACTCCTGGCCCGTGGCGGTGACCGCCAGGCGCTGCGGCGCGAAATCCTCGACGCTGAAGCTCAGCGAACCGGCCTCGGCGTCGCTGCCTTCCATCTTCAGCACCGCCGACCAGCGGCCGCGCGGGGCGCTGCGGGGCAGGGCGATGTCGGCCAGCACGGCGCCGGCGTCGGCGCGGCTGAACGGATAGCGCTTGAACTCCACGCCCGAAGGACGCTTGACCAGGATGTAGCCCTTGCGGTCGTTGACCGCCTTGGCCAGCCGGTCACGGACCATGGCCGTCAGGTGCACGGTCTCGCCCGGGCGATAGATGCCGCGGTCGGCGTACAGATAGCCGTCGATGTCGGTGGAGAGCGCCCGGCCGCCGTCGGACTCCGTGCGGCCGCCGACGCCCTGCTTGGACAGGTCGACCGGCGAGCGGTCCAGGTCCAGCACCGCCAGGTCGCCCTGGTCGCCATAGGCCATGACCATCTTGGCCCGCGCCGCGCCGTCGCCCTCGAGCAAGGCGTGGGCGAAGCGGGCGCGGCCGTCGGCGTCGGTCTTGGCCACGGCCAGGTCCTCGCCGTCCTTGGCCACCAGCGCCACGCGCACGCCCGAGATCGTCTTGGCGGTCTTCAGCGACCGGACCACCACGTCCAGGGACTCGGCGCCGTCGTAGCCGATCAGGGCCATGTCGGTGAACATGATCCAGCGGCGGGCCTGGGCCGGCGACGGGTCGCCCTCGCCGTCCGGATCGCGGCCGCCCGAGGCGTCGCGCGCCTTGATCACATAGCCGCCGGGCTTCATCTCCTTGAGCACCGCGCCCAGGGGGAAGACGGTCGTGGCCTTCTGGCCGGCCGCGCCGTCCACATTGATCACGCCCTTCCAAACCTGGCGGCCCTCGTCGTCGGGGCTGTCGTCGCCATAGTCGCTGGAATAGTCGCCCTCGCCGGTCGGGTCGGGGGCGCTGATCGACTTGCGCACCAGGTTGCGGTCCGACACGCGCCAGACCTCGATGGCCAGCTTGGAGACGTTCAGGGTCTCCAGGGCCACGCCGTCGGACTCCTCGCGCGGCAGGATCACGCCGTCGCCGGCGAAGCCGACATACGGAGGCTTTTCACCAAACGTGAAGTCGACGTCGGCGTTGGCGGCCAGGGTCTCGCCGCCCTTGCCCGGCAGGCCCTTGAGCAGGGTGACGCGATGGTCGGTGAAGCCGACGCCGCCGATGCACAACTCGTCGTCCTTCACGCGCACGGCCGGCTGGCGGCCCAGGTCCGGCGAGATCAGCACGAAGTCGGCATAGGCCTTGGACGGGTCCAGCGGCTTGCTCATCCGCACGCAGGCCATCGGCTCGGCGCCGGAGCTGTCGATGCGGCTCTGCCAGACGGCGAAGCCCTCGGGCTTGGGGATTCCGCGGCGCGGGGCGTTGGCCGAGCGCGGCTTGCCGAACAGCGACCAGGCCTGGCCCTGGGGCGCCTCTGCCGTCGGGGCCTTGTGGCCGAACCAGCCCAGGTCGGCGACCTTGCCCACGGCGAAGCCGCCGCCGAAGCCGACGACCAGGGCGGCCGCGCCCACGGCGACCAGCGGGGATTTCAGCTGGGGCGGGATCCGACCCTTGAAGGTTTCCCAATAGGTCGAAAGGCGGCTGCCGAAGGTCCCGCGTCCGCCTTCCGGCGGCGTCTCGTCCGTCGACATCCCGTGCCTCCCAACCTCAGCGTGTCGGGAGACTTGAGCCTAAGCCGGGCAACGGGTCAACGGATCACCGGAACAAGGTTATGCGTCGAACGCCACCACGCCGCTGGCCAGGTCGTAGGTGGCCGAGACGATCTTCAGGCGGCCCTCGGACAGCTTCTCGGCCAGGGTCCCGTCGGCCACCTTCAGGCGGGCGGCGACGTCGCGGACGTTCTGGCGGATGGCGGCGTCCTGCAGGTCTGCCGGGTGCTTGTCCTGGGCCTCGGTCACCGCCGGCAGGATGGGCAGCACCATGTTCAGCAGGGCGCCGTGCAGGTCGGCGTGCTTGGTCACCACGTCCACCGCCGCGCCCACGGCCCCGCACTTGGTATGGCCCAGCACCACCACCAGCGGCGCGCCCAGGTGCTCGACGGCGTAGACGATCGAGCCCAGGCCTTCCTGGCTGACCGTCGAGCCGGCCACGCGGACCACGAACAGTTCGCCCAGATTGCAGTCGAAGATCAGCTCGGGGCCGGTGCGGCTGTCGCTGCAGCCGACGATCACCGCGAACGGCCGCTGGCCCTGGGCCAGTTCGGCGATCCGGGCGGTGGTCGGCAGGGCGATGCTGGCGCCGCCGCGCGAGAAGATGGCGTTGCCCTGCTTCAGGCGGCCCAGGGCCTCGTCCGGGCTGACTTCCGGCGGGTGGACCTCGGCCGGTTCGACGGTGTTGGGGTCCTCCAGCGGCTTGACCTGGGCCAGGGTCTTGTCGAGGGCGGCCTTGTCGGTGGCTTGGGTCTTCAGGGCGCGACGCGTGCGGCGGCCCTTGCGGGTCAGCACCGAGGGCGTGGCCACGGGATTGTCGCCCTCGGCCCAGGCCAGGGCGGGCGCGGCCAGGCCGAGGCCCAGGGCGCCCAGCAGCAGACGTCTCGAAACCATCTCATCCCCCGACGAGCAAAGCGGTTAGGTCGAGCCCATTCCTGGCAGGAAAGGGTTAACCACGACGCAACGGCGCGGAGCGCGGTGCGCGCCGTTGCGTCGCGCGTGCCGCTCCGCGCTTTTTGCTTTCGCATCGTTTTCGCGGAAAACCGGCTTCCACTTTTCCGCACGATGCTTTGCAGCCCTAGAGCGGCAATTCGACACGTTTGACCACGGTGCGCATGGCGATCGACGAGCTGACCCGGACGACGCCGGGAATGCGGGTCAGCTCCTGGGCGTGCACCCGCTCCAGGTCGTCGACGTCGGACACCACCAGCCGCAGCAGATAGTCCGAACCGCCGGTCATCAGGTAGCACTCGGCCACCTCGCGGACGTGCGAGATCGCCTTCTCGAAGGCGCTGAGCGTCGCCTCGGCCTGGGACGACAGGGTGACGGTCACGAAGACGCTGAGCGGCAGGCCCACCGCCCGCTCGTCGATCACCGCGGCGTAGCGGCCGATCACCCCGGCCTCCTCCAACGCCTTCACCCGGCGCAGGCAGGCGGATTCGGAAAGATTCACCGCCTCGGCCATTTCCACATAGCTGGCCCGGCCCCGCCGCTGGAGCAGGTTCAGCAGCTTGCGGTCGAAGGCGTCGAGGTTTGCCGCAGGTTTCTTCAACGCAAAGGCTCCTTGGCGATGGATTCCTGCATATCACGGTTCTCGCTGCAGGAAATCCCCCAGGAACCTGCGTTGGCTCAGGCGTAAACCAGCGTCAAACGTCTTTTGGAGGAGACAATCATGCGCGTTGGAGTGCCATCCGAGATCAAACCGGGCGAACACCGGGTCGGCCTCACCCCTACCGCCGTGCGCGAGTATGTGGGTCACGGCCACTCGGTGCTGGTCCAGACCGGCGCGGGCCTCGGGGCCGGCTACGGCGACGACCTCTACGTCAAGGCCGGCGCGACCATCGCGCCCGACGCCGACGCGGTGTTCGCGGGCGCCGAACTGATCATCAAGGTCAAGGAACCCCAGAAGGTCGAGTGGGAGCGCCTGACCCCCCGCCACATCCTGTTCACCTACCTGCACCTGGCGCCCGATCCGGCCCAGACCGAGGGCCTGCTGGCCTCGGGCTGCGCGGCCATCGCCTACGAGACCGTGACCGACGCCAAGGGCGGCCTGCCGTTGCTGGCCCCGATGTCGGAAGTGGCCGGCCGCATCGCCGTGTTCTCCGCGGCCGAGACCCTGCTCAAGCACAACGGCGGCATGGGCCTGCTGCTCTGCGGCGTGCCCGGCGTGCCCCCGGCCCGGGTGGCCGTTCTGGGCGGCGGCGTGGTCGGCTCCAACGCCGCGCGCATGGCCGCCGGCCTGGGCGCCGAGGTCGTGGTGCTGGAACGCTCGATCCCCCGCATGCGCGAGCTGGACGACCTGTACCAGGGCCGCATCCTGACCCGCTATTCGACCCTGGCCGCCGTCGAGGACGAGATCCTCAAGGCCGACGTGATCATCGGCGCCGTGCTGACCGCCGGGGCCGCCGCGCCCAAGTTGGTCAAGCGCGAGCACCTGGCCAAGATGAAGCCGGGCTCGGTGCTGGTCGACGTGTCGATCGACCAGGGCGGCTGCTTCGAGACCAGCCATCCGACCACCCACGCCGAGCCGACCTACACGGTCGACGGCGTCGTCCACTACTGCGTGGCCAACATGCCGGGCGCGGCGCCGCGCACCTCGTCGGAAGCCCTGGGCAACGCCACCCTGCCGTTCGGCCTGGCCCTGGCCGACCACGGCCTGGACGCGCTGAAGACCAACGTCCACCTGGCCAAGGGCCTCAACGTCCTGAACGGCCAGCTGACCCACCCGGCCGTGGCCGAGGCGTTGGGCAAGACGTCGGTCGATCCGTACGGGGCTTGGAAGTAGGCCTCAGCGAGCACGGCTGGGGACAGGCCCAAGGGCCTGTCCCCAATCCGTTCTAGGCCGCGAACCGGCCGAGATCCTGGTGGCTCTCCACCAGGTCCAGCACGTCGTGCATCGAGAAGCCCGGATCGGCCGCATAGAGCGCGTCGTAGATCGAGCGCGCGAAGGCCAGGTCGGCGGGGGTCTTCACCCGCCAGTCGTAGTGCGACCAGTCGCGGTGGGTCTTGAGGTGCGCCTGGCGGAAGCGGTCGGGGCGCTCGCGGATGGCGGCGGTGGGCGAGATCATGGCCAGCGGGTCGCGCGCCTCGGCGGCGGCGATCCGCAAGGCCTCGACGGTGACCACCTCGACCTCGAGGCCGGCCGGATAGGTGCGCTCGACGCGGTTGGAGGTGTAGGCCGCGCCGCTGACCTGGGCCAGACGGACGGCCTCGTCCACCACCGCCGGATCGACGAACGGCGCGTCGCCCTTGATACGGACGATGTGGCTGACCGGGCCGGCGGCCTCGGCGCAGCGGGCGATGCGGTCCAGGATGTCGCTGCCCGAGCCGCGATGYACGGCGTAGCCGCGCGACACCACCAGGCCGGCCAGGCCGTCGTCGGCGGCGTCGCTGCTGGTGGCGACGATGATCTTGTTCAGGCGGCGGGCGGCGCGCAGCCGCTCCAGCTGGCGCAGGATCATCGGCTGACCCTGGAGGGTGGCGACGGCCTTGCCGGGCAGGCGCTTGGAGCCCATGCGGGCCTGGACGACGGCGAGGATCATGGCGTTCGGCTCCCTCTTTGTGTCTCAGCTCATTTCTTGAGGCTGAGCTTCGATTCGCCCGGTCGTCAGGCGACCCAACGTCGCGGGTCCAGGGCCACCGGATCGTCGATGGCCATGTCGTCCCAGTCGAGGTCGGGCGGCGGGCTGGAGGCGGCGGCGACCACGGCCGACAGTTCGGCGGCCGAGGTGACRCCCACGAGGACGGCGCTGGCTTCGACGCGCGACAGGGCGAAGCCCAGCGCCGCCTGCAGCGGATCGGAACGGCCCTCGGCGATCATGCGGCGCACCTTCGACAGGCGGCCCGAGGCCCCCTTCAGCTGGGCGGGGACGCGGTCGGGCGGCAGGAACAGAAGGCCGTTCAGGAAGATCGAGCGCAGCTGCACCTCGATGCCCATGCCGGCGATGCGCTGCAGCGAGCCGTCGGCCAGCAGGCGCTGGTCCAGCAGCGAGGCCGGGGCTTGCAGGATGTCGGGCTTGAAGCGGCGGGCCACGCCCACCGGATCGTCGCTGGCGTGGGCGGCGACGCCGATCTTGGCGAACAGGCCCGCGTCGCGCAGGCGGGCCAGTCGGTCCCAGACGGCCGCGCCGTGCGGGCCGAACAGTTCCGACGGCGAAGAGACGATGACCGCGTCGGCGCGCTCCAGGGCCAGGCGACGCAGCGAGGCGCGGACCTCGGCCTCGACGAAGTCGGGACCGCGATCGGCGCGGGCGGCCGACAGGGTGACGCGGAACGGCACGGGACGCGGGATCAGGTCGCCCAGCACCTGCTCGGCGCGGCCGTAGTTGCCCGACACGTCCAGCACCGACAGGCGGGCGCGGGCGGCGATGTTGAGGATGTCGCGAGCTTCGGTTTCCGGCGATCGGGCGCGCGGCGACGCACTCATGCCGTCCAGCCCGAACTGGGCGGCGGCGAGACCGAGCTTGGAAACCGAAAGCGACATGGAAATCCGTGCGGACTGAACACCAATGTCGGCGAGCGTACGCCCCAAGGTTTGAAGAAGGCGTTTCTGGAAACTTGCCGAGGCGTTAACATGCTTGGCAATGGACCTGCCCGACCACGCCGCCGCCGACGTGTCTTCCGCGCCCTCCGCCGCGCCTTCCGATTGGCCGCTCCACGGCCTGGCGGACGACATGCGGCCGGCCCTGGCCAGCGCCCTGGCGCAAGGCCCGGCGGCCCTGGCCACCATCATCGATCTCGGCGACGGCGGCCCGCGCCCGGTCGGCACGCAGATGGTGTTCGGCGCCGATGAGTCGGGCGGCGGGAGCCGCGCCGGCTTCCTGTCGGGCGGCTGCATCGAGGCCGACGTCGAGGACCACGCCCGGGCCTGCATCGCCGACGGCCGGCCCCGGCGCCTGGTCTATGGCGAAGGCAGTCCCTGGCCCGACATCCGCCTGCTTTGCGGGGCGCGGATCGAGATCCTGGTCGAGCGAATCACCCCGGACGATCCGGCGGCCCGCGACCTGCTGGTCCTGGCCCAGGCCCGGCTTCCGGCCGTCTGGATCACCGACGGCGAGCGGCGGCTGTGCGTCCCCGCGACCGACGACGTCATGGCCTGGCCCGGCGCCTTCTCCCGCCGGTTCGACCCGCCGCCCCGCCTGGTGGTGTTCGGGGGCGACCCCACCGCCCTGGCCGTGGCGGGCCTGGGGGCGCAGTCGGGCTTCCAGACCACCCTGGTGCGGCCCAAGGGCCCGCTCGCGCCGCCGCCTCTGCCCGGCGTGGCCTATCGCCGAGACGACGTCGCGAGCGCCGTGGCGGCCATCGGCCTGGACCCGTGGACGGCCGTGGCGATCTGCGGCCACGACGAGACGGTGGACCACCAGGCCCTGCTGGCCGCCCTGCCCTCGGCCGCGCCCTATGTCGGCCTGCTGGGCGCGCGGCGACGGCTGGGCGAGCGGCTGGACCGCCTGCGGGCCGCCGGCGTCGCCGAACGCGACCTGGCCAAGCTGCGCGCCCCGATCGGCCTGGACCTGGGCGGCAAGGCCCCGTTCGAGGTGGCCGTGGCGGTGATCGGCGAGATCATGGCCACGCGGCACGGCCAGCCGGCCCTGGCGCGGCGGACGCACGCCGCCCCCTGAGGGCGGACAGGCGGCGAAGCCGCCAGGTGGGGGCAGTAATAGCGGGCATGGCGTGACAGGCATGGCTTCTCGACCTCGGGCTTTCGCGGCGAGGGGGCGGGGAGGCGCGGAGCGGACCGGGCTTCGCCCGGAGACCGTGAGTGTGTTTTGCGTTTCGGCTTGGCTCGACCGCTCCGCGAAACCGTTCTTCTCAAGGGACGGCGACTGAGGGCCTGTTTCATCCCGGTCGACGTTCCCCCTCGGGCGGGCAGGATCAGGTCGCCCGGAAGGGGCCGTCGGCGACTCCGACTGATCC
>NZ_JBFTKU010000018.1:0-109517 GCF_056665975.1 Caulobacter sp. 05T431
GGCGGCGGCCACGGCGCGGGCGGGCGTCTCGGCCTGGACCTCGGCGCCGGCGGCGACGGCCTTGGCCTCGGCCACCCGGGCCAGGTTGGCCTCGCCCTCGCTCACCGCGTTCTTGGCCAGGTTGGCCAGGTCGCTCTGGGGCTGGGAATTGGACTGGTCGATCATGGCGCCCAGCGTCTCGACCGTCTGGATCACGGCGATACGGGCGAGCGCATCGGCCGCCTGGTCGGCCCGGTTCACGGGGTTCGACGGCGTCAGGGACGACAGAGGGGCGACCGAGAAGATCGTCACGCCAGGTCTCCGGCCGGCGACGTGAGGGTCGCCGAGGTTTCCAACCTAGCCGAGAGCCGTGAAGCGCTTCTTAAAGGCTTTGCTAACGCCGCCGGACGACAGTGCCGCCGAAATCTGGAGTTCGGGCTTGACGCGAGCCGCCCCATACCCGGCGTGGACGGACATCACGGCCCATCGGCGCCGTGACCTGAAGACCATCCTGCCCATGACGCTGCTGGCGGCCGCCGGGTCCGTCGTCTGGCTCGACCCGCGCTGGGTGCTGGCCTGGCTGGCGGCCGTCGCCCTGTTCATGGCCGGCAACCAGCTGATGGGCCTGTGGATCGACCGCACGGCCGAGCCCGGCCCGGGCCAGGAGTGGCTCTACGCCGCCGTCACCTTCGTCTACACCGCCGTCTACGGCCTGCTGCCGCTGGCCCTTGCGGTCGAGGGCGGCCGGTCCGCCGCCGTGGCCGGCGCGGCCATGCTGGGCGCGGTGGCCCTGAGCAGCACCGCCGAATTCCCGATCTCGCGCCGCATCGGCGCGGCCTCGCTGCTGGCCGTCCTGCTCACCGCCAGCCTAGCCCTGGCCCGCCCCGCCGTCGGCGAGACCGGCGGCCAGTCGATCGTCGCCTTCGTCGCCGCGGTCGCCTTCCTGGCCTATGTGCTGCTGGCCGCCCTGCACCGCGCCGCCGCCCAGCGCGACCTGGTCCAGGCCCTGGCAGCCGCCCGCGAGAAGGAGGCCGAGGCCGCCGCCGCCAACGCCGCCAAGACCACCTTCCTGGCCACCATGAGCCACGAGATCCGCACGCCCCTGAACGGCGTGCTGGGCATGATCCAGGTCATGCAGGCCGAGGAGATGAGCGACGCGCAGCGCGAGCGGCTGGAGATCGTCCGCAAGTCCGGCGAGGGGCTGACGGCCATCCTCAACGACGTGTTGGACTTGTCGAAGATCGAGGCCGGCCGCCTGGAGATCGAGGCCGTGGCCTTCGACCTGCCCGAGCTGCTGGCCGGCTGCCACCACGCCTTCTCGGTCCTGGCCGTGCAGAAGGGCCTGGCCTACACCCTGAGCATCGCGCCCGAGGCCCAGGGCCTCTATCGCGGCGATCCCCTGCGGCTGCGCCAGGTGATCGGCAACCTGCTGTCCAACGCCGCCAAGTTCACCAACGCCGGGGCCATCGACCTGTCGGCGCGGGTCACCRGCGAGTGGCTGGAGCTGGCCGTGGCCGACACCGGCGTCGGCGTCGCGCCCCGCGACATCGACCGCCTGTTCGGCAAGTTCAGCCAGCTGGACGCCTCCAGCACCCGTCGCCACGGCGGCACCGGCCTGGGCCTGGCCATCTGCCGCGACCTCTGCGTCCTGATGGGCGGCGAGATCGCCGTGTCCAGCGCCGTCGACTTCGGCTCGACCTTCACCGTGCGACTGCCGGCCGACCGCCTGAGTCCCCTGCCCGACGCCGAGGCCAAGCTGCTGATCGCGCCCGAGACCGCCCCGCGCGCGCCGCCGCGGGTGCTGGCGGCCGAGGACAACCACGTCAACCAGCTGGTGCTCAAGGCGATCCTGGGCCAGGCCGGGATCGCGCCCCAGATGGTCGCCAACGGCGCCCAGGCCGTCGAGGCCTGGCGCGAGGGCGGCTGGGACCTGGTGCTGATGGACGTGCACATGCCGGTGATGGACGGCGTCGCCGCCGTCCACGAGATCCGCCGCCTGGAGGTCGCCGAGGGCCGCGCCCGGACCCCGATCATCGCCCTGACCGCCAACGCCATGAGCCACCAGGTCGACGCCCTGCTGGCCGAGGGCTTCGACGACCACGTGGCCAAGCCGATCGACGTGGTGACCCTGTTCACGGCCCTGGAGCGGGCGGTGAGCGCAAGGGAGGCTCCACCGCTGGCGACGGCCTAGACGGCCCTTCCACGCGCCCTCAGGAAGTCCAGGAGGGCCGAAGCGGCCGCTTCGGAGGGATCGGGCATGCCGCGCCCCATCTTGACCAGGGCGGCGTCCTGGGCGGCCACCTGGGCCGCGCGCAGCGCCGGGTCGTCCAGACGCCTGGCGACCTCGGCGGCCAAGGCCTGGCCAGTGCAGTCGCCCTGCAGCAGTTCGGGCGCGACCGTGTCCTGGGCGGCGATGTTGAACAGGGTCACCCAGCGCGGCTTGAACATCGTCTTGAGCAGGCCGTAGGTGATCGCGCCGGTCACGTAGCCGACCACCACCGGACAGCCGGCCAGGGCCAGCTCGGTGGTCACCGTGCCGCTGCAGGCCAGGGCGACCGTGCCGGCGACCATGGCGTCGTCCTTCAGCGCCTCGTCCTCGATCACGTGGGCCCGGAACGGCCAGGCCGCGACGCGGGCCTTGACGCTGTCGGCCACGGTCGAGGCGGCGGGCACCACCACGTGCAGGTCGGGCCGCTGGGCCTTCAGGCGCTGCACGGCGTCCTCGAAGCGCGGCATGACCCGCTGGATCTCGGACGGGCGGCTGCCGGGCAGCACCAGCAGGATGGGTTCGCCGGGCCCCGCGCCGATCGCGGCGCGCAGCCGGGCCGGGTCGGCGTGGCTGAAATCGTGGGCCAGGGCCGAATTGCCGACGAAGACGCTGGGAAGGTCGACCGCGTCGAAGAACGGCTTGTCCATCGGCTGGATCGACAGCAGCAGGTCCACCGCCGTCGCCAGATCCTTGGCGCGCTCGGCGCGATAGGCCCAGACCTGGGGCGCGACGTACTTGACCAGCGGCAGGCCGGGGTCCTGCTTCCGCAGCGCCTTGGCCAGGCGGATGTTGAAGCCCCAGCTGTCGATCAGCACCGCCACGTCGGGCTTCTCGCGGGCCGCCAGGGCCAGGGTGTCCTTCAGCCGCGCCATGGCGCGGGGATAGGCTTTCAGGCTCTCGAAGATGCCCAGGATCGACAGCTGGGCGATGTCGAACGGGCTCTCCACCCCCTCGGCCGCCATCTTGGCCCCGCCGACGCCGACGAAGCGGACCTTGTCGCTCCCGAGGCGGTCGCGCAGCACATGGGCCAGCTTGGCGCCCAGGGCGTCGCCCGAGGCCTCGGCCGCCACCAGCATCACGGTCAGCGGTCCGGACTGCGGGAGGCTTTCGGCGCTCATGCGTCGGCGCGGGGCTCGACCCCGTACACGAACAGGCCCAGGTCGTCGGCGCAGGCGATCACCTGCTCGCGGTCGACGATCAGCAGGCGTCCGGCCTCGCCGACCACGCCGGCCAAGCCGGCGCGGGCCGCGCGCTGGACGGTGGCCACGCCGATGGTGGGCAGGTCGACCTTGGTCTCCTGGATCGGCTTGGGCGCCTTGGCCAGCACGCCGCGCGGAGCCTCGGGATTGCCGCGGACGGCCTGGGGCAGGTCGGCGACCCGGCGCAGCATGGCGTCGGTGCCCTCCTGGGCCTCGACGGCCAGGACCAGGCCGTCGCAGACCACGGCGCCCTGCCCCACGTCCAGCGCCCCGATGGCGCGCGCCACGTCCAGGGCGCGGTCCATGTCGGCGACGTGGCCCTCCTTGGGCGTGTGCTTGCCCAGCGGGCCGCGCGGCAGGGTCATCTCGCCGCGCACCTCGTGGGCGCCCTCGATGACGAAGCCTTCCTTCTCGAACTCGGCCAGCACGCGGCGCAGCAGGGCGTCGTCGCCCTTGCGGGCGGCGTTGACCAGGCCCGKGATCACCGCCAGGCCGCGCAGGTCGGGCTTGAGGGTCGCGAAGTCGGGACGATCGACGACGCCCGCGAAACAGACGGCCTCGCAGCCCTCCTCGCGCAGCGCCTTGAACGCCTTGCCGAACTCGCCCAGCCCGACCTCGACGCCCGGATACTGGGCCAGGACCGGCAAGGCGAACGATTTGAGGCGCATCACCGCGAACGGCCGGCCGKCCGCCTCGCAGTGGGCCGCCAGTTCCACCGGCAGCGAGCCGCCCCCGGCGATCAGACCAAGCTTGCGCATGGCCCCTCCCTAGACCTCGCGTTCCGGCAGGCACAGCGGCCGATTGCCGTCGGCGCGGATGAACTCGACGATCTCCATCACCTCCGGCGTGCCGGCGTGGGCCTCGGCCACGTCGTCCAGGCGCTCCTGGAAGGTGCCTTCGTCGGCGAACAGCAGGCGGTAGGCGGCGCGCAGGGCGTTGATCGCCTCGCGGCTGAAGCCCCGGCGCTTGAGGCCCACCAGGTTCAGCCCCTCCAGGTGGGCGTGGTTGCCCCACACCGAGCCGTAGGGGATGACGTCCTTGGTCACTGCGGCCAGGCCGCCGATGAAGCTGTAGCGGCCGACGCGCGAGAACTGGTGGATGGCCGCCAGGCCGCCCACGAACACGAAGTTGCCGACGTCGACATGGCCGCCCAGGGTCGCGCCCTTGGCCAGGACCACGTTGTCGCCGACGATACAGTCGTGGGCCACGTGCGCCTCGGCCATGAAGAAGCCGTCCGCGCCGATGGTGGTCACGCCACGGCCCGAGGCCGTGCCGGTGTTCATCGTCACCTGCTCGCGGATGATGTTGCGCGGGCCGATGAGCAGCTCGGTGCGCTCGCCCTTGTAGCCCAGGTGCTGGGGCGGGCCGCCCAGGGACGAGAAGGCGTGGACCTCGGTGTCCTCGCCGATGGTGGTGACGCCGTCGACCACCACGTGCGACAGCAGGCGCACCCGCGCGCCCAGGGTCACGTCCGGTCCGACGATGCAGAACGGCCCGATGACGACGTCGTCCGCCAGCTTGGCGGCGGGATCGACGATGGCGGACGGATGGACCTGGGTCATGCCTTGGGAGTCTCCACCACCATGGCCGCGAACTCGACCTCGGCCGCGACCTTGTCGCCCACCTTGGCCACGCCCTTGAACTTGAAGATGCTGGAACGGGCGCGCAGCACCTCGACTTCCATGCGGATCACGTCGCCGGGGCGCACGGGATTGCGGAAGCGGGCGTTGTCGACCGACATGAAGAAGATCGTCTTGCCCTMGGTGTCGACCTCGAGCGACTTGCTCATCAGCACCGCGCCCGTCTGGGCCAGGGCCTCGATGATCAGCACGCCGGGCATCACCGGATTGCCCGGGAAGTGGCCCTGGAAGAACGGCTCGTTGATCGTCACGCACTTGATGCCGACGATCGACTGGTGCGGGCGATAGTCCTCGGCGCGATCCACCAGCAGGAACGGATAGCGGTGCGGGATCCGGTTCAGGATCTCGGCGATGTCGATGGACGAAACCTCAGCGGGCTCGGTGGTCTTGGATCGGCTCATTCTAGCCCCTTGGTTCCCGGCCGCCCGCCTTGCGCGACAGCCATGCGGTCTCCCGAAGCCACCGCTTGAGCGGTCGCGCKGGAAACCCAGTCCATGTTTCGCCGGCCGGCACGTCCTTGAAGACCGACGCCGCGGCGCCGATCTGGGCGCCCGCGCCGACCGTCAGATGATCGGCCACGCCGGCCTTGCCGCCGAACGCGACTCCGTCGCCCACCGTCGTGCTGCCGGAAATGCCCGTGAAGGCGGCGGCGACGCAGTTGCGACCGAGCCGGACGTTGTGGGCGACATGGACGAGATTGTCGATCTTGGTGTTCTCGCCGATCGTCGTATCGCCGAACGCGCCCCGGTCCACGGTGCTGTTGGCCCCGATCGTCACGCCGTCCTGCAGGATCACCCGGCCCAGCTGCGGCAGGTCGACGACGMCCTTGGGGCCGCCCGCCGCGCCGAATCCCGCCTCGCCGATCACCGCCCCGGCGTGGATCGACACCCGGTCGCCGACCAGGGCGAAGCCGATCACGGCGTTGGCGCCGATCCGGCAGTCGCGGCCCACGGCCACGCCCGGCCCGATCACCACGCCGGGCGCCAGATAGGTGTTGCGGCCGATCCTGGCGCCCTGCCCCACGACGACGCCCGGCGACAGGACGACGCCGTCCTCCAGTTCGCTGTCGGGATGGACGTGTTGCGAACCGTCGTGGCGCCGGGGCGCATGCAGCCGCTGGGCGGCGGCGGCCCACGCGGCTTGCGGATGGCTGGTCAGCAGCAGAAAGCCGCCGGCCGGAGCCTGGGCCGCGTGTTCGGGCTTTAGGAAACAGGCCGCGCCCTTCAGGCCGGCCAGGTCGGCCAGGCGCTTGGGATCGGACAGGAAGGTGACGGACCCGGCGTCGGCGCTTTCCAGCGGGGCGACGTGCGAGACCAGATGGGTCCCGTGGGCGGGATCGGCCAGCCGAGCACCGCTCAGGCTGGCCAGTTCCGTGAGGGTCGCCGGACCCAGGTCTTCGAAAAAGCGCGGGTCCGGCATCGGTCCTCTCGGGAGCGGCCCGGGCGACACGCCCAGGCCGACTCGACTACTTCTTGGGAGTCGTCGGCTGGAGAGCTTGAGCCCCCGCGGCCGCTTGGTCCAGACGTTCGCGATCGAAGGTCAGGGTCTTGATGCGGGCGTCGACCGCCGCCACGACGGAGTCGGTGATGTCCATGGCCGGATTGCCCAGCAGGACCGATTCCCGCTCGATCAGGATCGCGCAGCTCTTGGCTTGATAGGCCTGGCGGATGGCCGGGTCCAGTTCCTGATAGACGCGGGCCAGTTGCTTCTGCTCGGTGGCCTCGACTTCGCGCTGGCGCAGCTGGCCCTTACGCTGCCAGGCGTTGCCGCGCACTTGCAGGGCGGCGGCCTGTTGCTCCAGGGCGCTCTGGTCCAGGGTGGCCTTCTTGGCGTCCAGGGCCTTGCCGTCGTTTTCCAGGGCGGTGCGCTCGGCCGTCAGTTCGGCGTTGACCTGGGCGATGATGGTCTTCAGGCGCGCGTCCACGGCCTTGCCGACCTGCGAGGTCGCCACGGCGCGCTGGCTCGAGAAGATGCAGACGCCGGYGATCGGGGCGCCGTGGGTCACCGGCGGGGCGGCCGGAGCGGCGGGCGGCGCGGCTTGAGCGAAAGCGCCCGACGCCGTGGCGAGAGCGGCCAGACCCGAGACGGTCGCGGCGAGGAACTTGGAGGTCATGTTGGTTAGAACCTTGTGGAGGTGGAGAACCGGAAGGTTTCGGTTCTGTCGTAGTCTTCTTTAGCGAGAATGTGGCTGAAATCGAACCGGATGGGGCCCATGGGCGACTTCCAGTCGATGCTCAGGCCCGCCGAGGCGCGAAGGCCCAGGCCGTCCTTGATGTTCTGGTTGATGGTGCCGTCCGCGTTCAGACGATCGATGTCGTCCAGCTGGCCCGCCGTACCGAAGTCGGAGAACACCGCGGCCTTGATGCCGTACTGTTCGGGCAGGAAGGTCGGAACCGTCAATTCGAACGTGCCGATCGCATACAGCTTGGCGCCCAGGGCGCTGCTCTGCGTCGTCGTGTCGCGCGGGCCGATACCCGCGATCTCGAAGCCGCGGAAGGTCGAACCGCCCTTGTAGAAGCGGTCGTTGATGCGGATGTTGTCGCCGCCCCAACCTTCGATATAGCCCGCCGAACCGGTGGCGCTGAAGATGAAGTCCTTGTTGAAGCCCCAGTACCAACCGCCGTCGGTCTCGGTCTTCAGGTACTTCACGTCGCCGCCGAAGCCGGCCAGGTCCTGGCTCAGGTCGGCGAACCAGCCGCGGGTCGGCTGGATCGGATCGTTCCGCTTGTCGATCCGCATGCCGTAGCCGAACAGCGAGGTGATGTACGAACCGCGCTGCAGGCAGAGGATGTCGGACACCGAACCGCTGGCGCAGAGGCTGTCCTCCACGCTCACCTTGTCCTGACGGAGCTGGTAGCGCAGGCTCATCGAGGCGTTCTGGGTCAGCGGGAAGCCCAGGCGCAGCGTGCCGCCGGTCGACTGGGTGTCGTAGGCGGCGTAGTCGCTCAGGTCGTAGCGGTACGAGTAGAGGTCCACGCCGGCGCGCAGGTCGCGGCCCAGGAAGCGCGGCTCGGTGAAGCCGAAGTCGATCTGCTGGCGCAGCGAACCGACCGAGACGCGGGCCCGTAGGTTCTGGCCGCGGCCGCGGAAGTTCCGCTCGGTGATGCCGACGTCCAGCACCAGCTTGTCGACCGAGCTGTAGCCGGCGCTGAACGACAGTTCGCCCGTCGGCTGCTCCTCGGTCTTGACGCGCAGGGTCGTGCGGTCGGGCTGGGCGCCCGGCACTTCCTCGATGTTGACGTCCTTGAAGAAGCCCAGGGCGCGGACGTTGTTCTTGGAGCGGTCGACCAAGACGCGGTTGTAGGCGTCGCCCTCGGCGACCTCCAGCTCGCGGCGGACCACATAGTCCAGCGTGCGGGTGTTGCCGACGATGTCGATGCGGTCGACGTAGACGCGCGGGCCTTCCCGCACCGAGAACACCACGTCCACGGTGTTGGTCTCGTGGTTGGGCACGTAGCGCGGGCGCACGTCCACGAAGGCGAAGCCGGCCGCGCCCGCCGCGAAGGTCAGGGCGTCGGTGGCCTGCTCGATCTTGTCGTCTTCGTACAGCTGGCCCGTGCGGACCGGCAGGATCTGGGCCAGCAGGTCGCCGTTCAGCTTCTTCAGCTCGGTCTCGACCGTGATCTTGCCGAACTTGTACTTGGGACCTTCGTCGATCGTGTAGGTGACCGCGAAGCCGTTCTTGTCGGTGGCCAGTTCGGCGACGGTCGCCACCACGCGGAAGTCGAAGTAGCCGCGGTTGCGATAGAACTTACGCAGCTGCTCGCGGTCGTATTCGATCCGGTCGGGGTCGTAGTTGTCGTTGCTGGTCAGGAACTTGTACCAGTGCGACTCCTTGGTGACGATGACGTCCTTCAGGTCGTTGTCCGAGAACTCCTGGTTGCCCAGGAAGTTGACGCCCAGGACGCCGCTCTTGGGGCCTTCGTTGATCTCGAACACCAGGTCGACGCGCTTCTGCGGCAGCTCGACCACCTTCGGCGTCACCGTGGCCGAGATGCGGCCCGAGCGGCGGTACAGTTCGATGATGCGCTGGACGTCGGCCTGCACCTTGGCGCGGGTGAAGATGCCGCGCGGACGAATCTGGACCTCGTCCTTCAGCTTGTCTTCCTTGAGCGCCGAGTTCCCCTCAAAGACCACCTGGTTGATGATCGGGTTCTCGACGACCTTGACGATCAGATCGCCGCCTTGCAGCTCGATCTTCACGTCGGCGAACAGGTCGGTGCGCGCCAGGGTCTTCAGCGCCAGGTCGAGGCGCTGGGGATCGACCGTCTCGCCCGGCTGGATGGGCAGGTAGGACAGCACGGTCCCCTGCTCGATCCGCTCGTTGCCCTGCACCACGATGCGCTGGACCACGCCCGTCTGCTGGGCCTGGGCGAAGGCGGCCTGCGGCGCGGTCAGCGCCGTGGAACCGAGGAGGAGCGCAACGCCGGTGGCGAACGCGGCGCTATGGGCGCGGATTTTGCTCATGGGACCAATCATGGACGGACGGCCGGGTTCGCGAGAACAGGTCACGAGAACAGGCCGCCAATGAATTTGAACACGTCGTAGCGGTGAAGGTCGTTCCACGCCGCGAACAGCATGAAACCGAGGATCAAGGCAAGCCCCGCTCTGAAGCTGGCCGCCTGGAACTTGGCCTGCAGCGGCCGGCGGGCGATCGCTTCGTAGGCGTACATCAGCAGGTGGCCGCCATCGAGGACGGGGATGGGCAGCAGGTTCATGAAGCCGATGCTGACCGACAACGTCGCCACCATCACCATCTGGCCGACCAGCAGGCCCAGCAGCATGGTCGGGATGTCGGGCGCGTTGGCGGTGGACGCCTGGGCCACGGCGCCCACGGCGTGGCCGATGCCGATCACGCCGCTGATCTGGTCGGCCGAGATCTGGCCGGTCACCAGACGCCCCAGATAGAAGCCGATGGTGCTGACCTGGTCCCACACCTCGACCGCGGCGTCGGGAATCGCCCGCCAGACCGGCGAACGGTAGTGATAGGAGCGGCTGACGTTCTCGATGCCCAGGCGGCCGACCTTGGCGCGGCCGTTGATCTTGTCGACGACCTCGACCTGGGTCGGGGTGGCCGTGATGTGCAGGGTCTGGTCGCCGCGCTTGACCGTGAAGTCGATCGGCATGCCCGAGCGCAGGATCACGTAGCGGCCGACGTCCTCGAAGTTCTTGATCTTGCGCCCGTCGGCCCGGACGATCAGGTCGCCGGGCTTGAAGCCGGCCACGGCGGCGGCGCTGCCCGCCGGGAGCCGATCCACCGTCGCCGGACGGCGGTATTCGCCCAGGGTCGCCAGGAGCACGGCGAACACGGCGATCGCCAACACGAAGTTCGCCATCGGCCCGGCCACAGCGATGAACGCGCGCTGCCAGACCGGCTTGAAATGGTAGTAGCGGGAGACGGCCTCGGCGCCTTCGCGCTGGGCGATCTCGGCCTTGAGGACGGCCAGGTCGTTGTTGTCGGGCACGCTGGCGGCGTTGTCGTCGCCCGCGAAGCGCACATAGCCGCCCAGCGGGATCCAGGCGATGCGCCACTCGACGCCGGTCTTGTCGCGCCACGAGACGATCGCGCGGCCGAAGCCGATCGAGAAGCAGTCGATCGCCACGCCGCAGGCCCGCGCGGCCAGGAAGTGGCCGAGCTCGTGCACTGTCACGACCACGGACAGCACGAACACGAACGCGACGAGGCCTAACAGAATACCGCTCATAAGGTGGCGCCTAACTCCCCGATCCGTCTCTAGATACGCTTCTGGCCGACAACCTCGGCCGCAATGCGGCGGGCCGAAGCGTCGGTCATCATCGCGCTGTCGAGGGCGTCGCCCGTGCTGTCGGCGAGTTCGCCTAGGCCGTTCATGCGCTCAAGAGTCCCCGCCACCGCGCCGGCAATATCCAGAAAGCCTATCCGGCGGTCAAGGAAGGCCGCGACGGCCACCTCGTTGGCGGCGTTCATCGCGGCGGGTGCGCCGCCGCCCAGGCGCAGGGCCTCGCGGGCGATGGCGATCGACGGGAAGCGGTCCAGGTCCGGCGCCTCGAAGGTCAGCTGGGCGTAGGCGGCCAGGTCCAGGGGCTTGGCGGGCCAGGACAGGCGCTGGGGCCAGGAGAAGGCGCAGGAGATCGGGCTGCGCATGTCCGGCGGGCCCAGCTGGGCCAGGGTCGAGCCGTCGGCGTACTCGACGAGGCTGTGGATCACGGACTGCGGATGGATCACGACGTCGATGCGCTCTTGCGGGGTCTCGAACAGGTACGACGCCTCGATCATCTCGAGGCCCTTGTTCATCATCGTCGCGGAATCGACCGAAATCTTGGCGCCCATCGACCAGTTGGGATGGGCCACCGCCTGCTCCGGCGTGGCCTTGGCCATGGCGGCCTTGCCCCAGGTCCGGAAGGGTCCGCCGGAGGCCGTCAGGATCAGGCGCGATACCTGGTCGATACAATCGCGCTGCAGCACCTGGAAGATCGCCGAGTGCTCGGAATCGACGGGAATCACCGAGCCGCCGGCCGCGCGGGCGATGGCCAGCAGGGCCGGACCGGCGCAGACCAGGCTCTCCTTGTTGGCCAGGGCGATGACGGCGCCGGTGCGGGCGGCGGCCAGGGTCGGGGCCAGGCCCGCCGCGCCGACGATGGCCGACATCACCCAGTCCGCGCCCATGGCGGCGGCCTCGGAGACGGCGGCCGCGCCGGCGGCGGCGCGCACGCCCGATCCGGCCAGGCGTTCGCGCAGTTCCGGCAGGCCGGTCTCGTCGTCGATGACCGCCACCTGGGGCTTCCAGCGCAGGGCCTGCTCGGCCAGCTTGGCGACATTGCGGCCGGCCGTCAGGGCCAGGATCTCGACGGCGACGCCGGCCTGCTCGAACAGGTCCAGGGTCGACACGCCGATCGAGCCCGTGGAGCCCAGCACCACGACCTTACGGGCCGCGGCTTGGTGATGGGAGGTCAAGGCAGCCATCCCCACTGGTCCAGCAGCCGGGCGGCGGCGACCACGATCGCCGCGAACATCAGGCCGTCGACGCGGTCCAGCATGCCGCCGTGGCCGGGGATCAGGTCGCCCGAATCCTTCACGCCGAACCGGCGCTTGAGCATCGATTCCCAAAGGTCGCCCGCCATGGTGGCCAGGCCGCCCAGCAGGCCGGTCACGGCCGCCACGGGCCAGGCCAGGTGCAGGTCYGGCAAGGCCGGCAGCGCTTGGGACAGGGCCACGATGCCGATCGCGCCCAGCGACGCGGCGACCAGCCCGCCGAAGAAGCCCGACCAGGTCTTGTTGGGCGAATAGCGCGGCCAGAGCTTGGGGCCCTTCAGGAGGCTGCCGGTGACGTAGGCGAAGATGTCGGCGAACCAGGTGACCGTGAACAGCAGCAGGGTCCAGCTGAGGCCGGCGTCCATGCGGCGCAGCCAGATCATCGCGATGACCGCCGGGGCGATGTAGATCACGCCATAGGCCGCGTCGGCCCGGCGCTCCAGCGCCCCGCGCGCCATCAGGGCCGCGGCCAGGGCCCCGGCGATCACCACGGGCCAGGTGATGTAGTAGTGGCCGAGGAAGGCGACGATCACCGAGATCGCCACCGCCGAGCCGATGGCCACCGCCACGCCCAGCGCCGAGCGCCGGGCGCTCATCTCGGCCCATTCGCGCGCCAGCAGCGCCACGCCGACCAGGATCAGGGCCAGGAACCAGACGTTCCCGAACCACACGGCGGCCACGACCGTGGGCACCAGCACCGTGGCCGAGGCGACACGGATCCGCAGGTTGCTCCAGTTGAAACGTTTAGCCGGCGACGGCGACGTCATCGACGGCGATACCTCCATAGCGACGGTCGCGGCTGCGATATTCCGTCAACGCGGCGGCCAGGTGTTCGGGCCCATAGTCCGGCCAAAGAACGTCCTGATACACGAGTTCGGCGTAGGCGCACTCCCAAAGCAGGAAATTCGAGATCCGTTGCTCGCCGCTGGTGCGCACGATGAGGTCCGGGGCCGGGGCGCCGGCGGTGGACAGGTGCCGCTCGAACAGAGCCTCGTCCAGGTCCTCGGCCCGGGCCTCGCCGCGCTCCACGGCCAGGGCGAAGGCGCGCGCGGCGTCGGCGATGTCGGCCCGGCCGCCGTAGTTGAACGCCACCTGCAGCAGGAAGTTGTTGTTGTGGGCCGTGCGGCTCTCGGCCCGGTCGATCACGGCCAGGACGTCGGCCGCCAGGCCGGTGCGGCGACCGATGATCCGCACCTTCACGCCTTCGCGCGCCAGGCGATCGATGTCGGACTCCAGATAGGCCTTCAGCAGGCCCATCAGCTCCGACACCTCCTGAGGCGGACGGCTCCAGTTCTCGGTGGAGAAGCCKAACACCGTCATCACGCCCACGCCCAGGGCGGCGGCGCCTTCGACGGTCCGCTTCAGGGCGTTGACGCCGGCGCGATGGCCCAGGACGCGCGGCAGGTTGCGCCGCTTCGCCCAACGGCCGTTGCCGTCCATGATGATGGCCACATGCAGAGACTGACCCGACTTGGCGCCCCCGGCGCGCGTCGAGACATTCTGCAGGCCGGTCGTCGGCGCCATGCGCTTCAGCCTTCCCTCATCGCCCCCCACAACGCAGGTCGATGCTAAACCTGCATGATCTCTTGTTCTTTGGTTTTCAAGGCCTCGTCGACCTGCTTGATGGCCGCGTCGGTCAACTTCTGGACCTCGGTCTCCATCTTCTTCAGCTCATCTTCGCTGATGACGGAAGCCTTCTCGGCCTTCTTCAGGTCGTCGTTGGCGTCGCGGCGGATGTTGCGCACCGCGATCTTCTGCCCCTCGGCGGCCTTGCCGGCGATCTTCACCAATTCCTTGCGGCGCTCTTCGGTCAGCGGCGGGATCGGAATGCGCAGGTTCTGGCCCTCGACCACCGGGTTGAAACCCAGGCCCGAGTTGCGGATCGCCTTTTCGACCGAGACAACGACGCCCTTGTCCCAGACGTTGACGTTGATCTGGCGCGGCTCGGGCACGCTGATCGAGGCCACCGCGCTCAGCGGCGTGGTCGAGCCGTAGGCTTCGACCATGACCTGATCGAGCAGGCTGGCGGAGGCGCGCCCGGTACGCAGGGACGCGAACTCCGACTTCAGGGCGACGATGGACTTGTCCATGCGGTCCTTGTAGCGGGACAGGACGGGTTTTTCGGCGGTGGCCATGGCTTGGGCTCTCTTCGCTGGGAAATTAAGCGGCGCGGTCGCCGGAAACGACGGTGTGCGTTCCCTGCCCCTTCAGGACGTTCAGCAGGTTGCCGCGTCCCTTGATGGAGAAGACCACGATGGGGATGTCGTTGTCGCGCATCAGCGCCACGGCCGAGGCGTCCATGACCCGCAGGTCCTTGGCCAGGACGTCCATGTAGCTGAGCGTGTCGTAGCGCTTGGCGGCCGGATCCTTCTTGGGGTCGGCGCTGTAGATGCCGTCGACGCTGGTGCCCTTGAACAGGGCGTCGCACTGCATCTCGGCGGCGCGCAGGGCGGCGGCGGTGTCGGTGGTGAAGAACGGGTTTCCGGTGCCGGCGGCGAAGATCACCACCCGGCCCTTTTCCAGGTGACGCTGGGCCCGGCGACGGATGTAGGGCTCGCAGACCGTGGCCATCKGGATGGCCGACTGCACGCGGGTGGAGACGCCGATGCGCTCCAGGGCGTCCTGCATGGCCAGGGCGTTCATCACCGTGGCCAGCATGCCCATGTAGTCGGCGCTGGAGCGTTCCATGCCCTTGGCCGCGCCGGCCATKCCGCGGAAGATGTTGCCGCCGCCGATCACCAGGCACAGCTCGACGCCGGACTGGACGATCTCGCGGATGTCCTCGGCCACCGATTCGACGGTCTTGGTGTCGATGCCGTAGGGCGTGTCGCCCATCAGCACCTCGCCCGAAACCTTCAGAAGCACGCGGCGATAGGGTCTGTGCTGAGGTTCGGACATGCGGAGGCTCTTCCTGAGTCGTCGGGACGCAACATAGTGCGCGTTCCGGAAAAGTGGGATCGGTTTTCCGGGCTGATACCGGCCAGATCGCGTGCAGAAGCGCGACCCGGGCGCAAAAAAAGGCGCGGCGCGCGCTCTATGCGCGCCGCGCCTTTTCATAGGCGGTCCAGTCCGCCGCCCCGAAAGGCGGCGAAACAGGCTTAGGCTTGGCCGGCCATGGCGGCGACTTCGGCGGCGAAATCGCCTTCCGGAGCCTTCTCCACGCCTTCACCCAGGGCCAGGCGGACGAAGCCCTTCACGGTGAGCGGCGAGCCCAGTTCCTTGCCGGTCTCGGCGACCAGCTGCTCGACGGTCTGGTCCGGGTTCATGACGAAGGCCTGCTTCAGCAGCACGACTTCTTCCAGGAACTTGCGGATGCGGCCTTCGACCATCTTCTCGACGACGGCGGCGGGCTTGCCCGACTCCAGCGCCTGCTCGGTGAAGATCTGGCGCTCTTTCTCGATGGCGGCCTGGTCCAGGTCGTCCGACGACAGCGACAGCGGGGCGGTCGCCGCCACGTGCATGGCGATCTTGCGGCCCAGCTCCAGGATCTTGGCCTGGTCGCCGGCGCCTTCGATGGCCACGAGCACGCCGATGCGGCCCAGGTCCGGAGCGGTCGCGTTGTGGATGTACGACGACACCGCGCCTTGCGAGACGGCGAACTTGGCCGAGCGGCGCAGGACCATGTTCTCGCCGATGGTGGCGATCAGGTTGGTCAGCACTTCCGACACGACGTCGCCGTCGGCGGTCTTGGCCGCGTTGATGGCGTCCACGCCGTCGTTGTCCAGGCCGACGGCCGCGATCTTGCGGACGGCGTTCTGGAACAGGTCGTTACGGCCCAGGAAGTCGGTTTCGGCGTTCACTTCAACCGCGGCGGCGGTCATGCCGGCGCCGTCGTTGCGGACGGCGATGCCGACCAGGCCTTCAGCCGCGACGCGGTCGGCCTTCTTGGCGGCCTTGGACAGGCCCTTGGCGCGCAGCCAGTCGATGGAGGCGTCGATGTCGCCGCCGTTTTCTTGCAGGGCCTTCTTGCAGTCCATCATGCCGACGCCGGACTTTTCGCGCAGTTCTTTCACCAGCGCTGCCGTGATCTCAGCCATGAAATCCTCCAGATTCAAACGTTTAGCGACCGAGCTTGATAGCTCGGTCGCATGACAGGGTCACAACGACCGCGTCGGAACCGAAGTCCCGACGCGGTGGTCGGAAAATCAGCTCGCGGCCGGCTCTTCGGCGACGGCTTCGATCGCCTCGGCGGTCGCTTCTTGAGCGGCTTCCGGGGCGGCGGCGGCTTCAGCCACCGGCTCCGGGGTCAGCTCGCGAGCCAGGGTCGGCTCAACCGGGGCCACCGAAGCGCCCAGGTCGACGCCCGAGGCGGCTTGGCCGGCGGCCAGGCCGTCCAGGACGGCGTCGGCGATCAGGTCGCAGTACAGCTGCAGGGCGCGGGCGGCGTCGTCGTTACCCGGGATCGGATAGGTGATGCCGTCCGGATCGCAGTTGGTGTCGAGGATGGCGACGACCGGGATGTTCAGCTTGCGGGCTTCCAGGATCGCGATCGCTTCCTTGTTGGTGTCGATCACGAACATGATGTCGGGGATGCCGCCCATGTCCTTGATGCCGCCCAGCGACAGTTCCAGCTTGTCGCGCTCGCGGGTCAGCTGCAGCAGTTCCTTCTTGGAACGGCCTTGACCTTCGCCGGCCAGGACGCCTTCCAGCTCGCGCAGACGCGAGATCGAGCCCGAGACGGTGCGCCAGTTGGTCAGGGTGCCGCCGAGCCAGCGGTGGTTGACGTAGTACTGGGCGCAGCGCTTGGCGGCCGTGGCGACCGGGTCGCTGGCCTGGCGCTTGGTGCCGACGAACAGCACGCGACCGCCGGCGGCGGCGACCTCACGCACCTTCACCAGGGCTTGGTGCAGGAGCGGGATCGACTGCGACAGGTCGATGATGTGGATGTTCGAACGCGAACCAAAGATGTAGCGGTCCATCTTCGGGTTCCAGCGGTGCGTCTGGTGGCCGAAGTGGGCGCCAGCTTCCAAGAGCTGACGCATGGAGAATTCGGGAAGCGCCATGATAGGTCTCCTTCTTCCGGTTGAACCTCCGTGGACACCCCCGCTCCGAACGATTCGGACCGGGACCGGAACGGTAACGACGGGATGTCTCCCCGGCGTCGCCGCACGTCCACGTGTGGAATGGCCGCGCAAATAGGCGTGAACGGGCCAGAAAGCAAGCCCCCAAGACGCGGGATGACGCGGAAACCTGCCCTCGCCGGCCGCTTTCGGAGGCGATTTCGCGCCCGCCGCTCCCCGTCCCTCGTCCGAAGCCAAACGCGCTTCCGGCGCGTTTTATCCACAGGCTGACACAGTCTCCCCACAGGCGTGACACATGCCTGACAGGTTCGGACAGTAGGAAGGGCCATGCTCGCGGTCTTCGATCTCGACGGCACCTTGTTGGACGGCGATTCCACGGCGCTGTGGCTGTGGGGCCGGGTTCGCCGCTCCGTTCCGCGACTTCTGGCCACCCTGCTGGTCGCCCCGGTGGCCATTCCGATGGTCGTCGCGCCGCGCACGCGCCGGGCCGGCGCCTCGATCCTGCTGTGGATCGCCACGGCGGGCCTCAGCGAGCGCAAGCTGCGCGAATCCTGCGCCGACTTCGCCGGACGCTTCCAGGACAAGGCCCTGCCTTTGCGCTGGCGCGGGCCGGGCATGGCGACCCTGGACGAGCACCTGGCCCACGGCGACGAGGTGGTGGTGGTCACCGCCGCCCCCACCGTGCTGGCCCAGGCCCTGATCGACCCGCTGGACCGGCCCATCGTGGTGCTGGGCACCTCGCTCAAGCGCCGGGCCGGCGGCTGGGTGGCCGACGTCCACTGCCGCAACCAGCGCAAGTGCCAGGCCCTGGCCGAGGCCGGCCACGGCAAGCGCTGGGCCTACGCCTACACCGACAGCCTGGACGACCTGCCGCTGCTGCGCGGGGCCGACGCGCCGATGATCGTCGGCTGCGGCAAGGCCGCCCGTCGCCGCCTCAGCCGCGCCCGCCTGCCCAACTGCCGCGCCGAGGCCTGGTAAGGGGCCCGGCGCGGCCGCCGCTCCTACATCGACTTGCCGTCGAACGGATGCGGCTTCAGGGCGAAGACGTCGACATCGTCCAGGCAGCGGACGTTGATCGCCGCGATCTCGGACCCGTCCGGCCCGACGCCGCGCCCGAACGACTGGATGCCGCAGGTCTCGCAGAACAGGTGCGAGATCTTGTGGGTGTTGAAGCGGTACTCGGTCAGGGCGTCCTCGCCCTGCTTCAGCTCGAAGGCCGCCGCGGGCGCGAAGGCCAGCACCGAGCCCAGTTTGCCGCAACGCGAGCAGTTGCAGGTGATCAGGCCGTCCAGCTCGACCTCAACCGCATACCGCACCCGCCCGCACTGACAGCCGCCTTCGTGTCTGGCCATGATCTTCTCCCTGTTGCTTCGCGCCGTCTCGGCGTCCTTGAAGACGTTCGGCGCGGAGCGATCCCGACATCGTGGCGAGATCGCCATCGTCAGTATCGTGACGCCGTGCGCGCGGCTCGCACGATCCGTCTTGACTCATTTCGATGTTTAGCTAATTGTCGTATCATGAACCACGTCTTCAGGGCCCTTTCCGATCCGACCCGGCGGCGCGTGCTGCATCTGCTGCGCAAGGGGCCGATGAGCGCCGGCGAGCTCGCCGACCAGTTCGACGTCTCCAAGCCGACGATGTCGGCGCACTTCGCGGTGCTGAAGGAGGCCGACCTGGTGCACGCCGAGAAGGCCGGCAAGTCGGTCCTCTATCACCTGAAGCTCTCGGTGCTCGAAGAAGCGCTGCTGGGTTTCGTCCAATCGTTCGGCCTAGACGCGGAAGCGCCGGAGCCGAAGCTCGACAAGGAGATCGCGCGATGACCGAGGCGAAGAAGGAACTGGTCGGCAGCCTCGCCTGGGGCGTCGGCCTCCTCGTTCTGGCGCTGGCCGCGACCGTGGCGCGCAAGCTGGGCTATATCGACGGCGAGATGGTCACGCGGGTGGTCGGCGCCAACGGGCTGATGATCGCCTGGTACGGCAACCGCATGCCCAAGACCTTCGTCCCCAGCGCCCAGGCCCGCAAGGCCCGGCGGGTGGCGGCCTGGTCCCTGGTGCTGAGCGGCCTGATCTATGCCGGCCTGTGGGCCTTCGCCCCGATCCCGACGGCGGTCTGGGGCGGGACCGCGGCGGTCCTCACGGGCATCGCGGTGACGCTTGGCTACTGCCTGTCGCTGCGGGCCAAGGGGAAAGCCGCCTAGCCTGGTCTCTTGCGAACGCGCCCGATAGCCCGGGCCCGGTCGTTGCCCCTCATCGGAATGAAAACGCGATACGCCCCCTCCCCACCGGATTGTCCCGGCGCCGGCTGAAAGGCCGCCGCGCCCAAGCCGGGGAGCGGTCCCCTAGACATCCTCCAGCAGCGCCACGCCCGGCGCGGTCTTCAGGGCGCCGCGCAGGGCCGCGTCCAGGGTGTAGCGACCGGGCAGCTTCATCTCGATCTCGCGACCGCCACCCAGGGCGGCGACCACGCTGACCTCGCCGCCGCGCTGCGACAGGGCCGGCTCCAGGCGCTTCTTCAGGGCCTCGATCTCGGTGGCGGTCGGCGACAGGTGCAGGCGCAGGCCGGCCACCATGTTCTCGATGGCCTTCTCGATCGGCTCGGCGTCGTCGCCGAAGAACCGCACCTCGCCGTCGCGGGCCTTGGCCCGGACCTTGATCGACACCGCCTTGCCCGGCTCCAGCACGTCGCGGCACTTGCGCAGGGACTCCGGCGGGAACAGCACCTCGTACTCGCCGCTGGGGTCCGACAGCGAGACGAAGGCGAACCGATCGCCGCTCTGCGAGGCGCGCTCCTGGCGGCGGCGGACCACGCCGCACATGCGGAAGGCCTCCATGCCGGCCTCGGCCCGCGGGATCACCTCGGTCAGCATGTGGGTGCGGCGGCGGCGCAGCACGCCCACCATGTCGTCCAGCGGGTGGCCGGTCAGGTAGAAGCCGACGGCGGCCAGCTCCTCGTCCAGCAGGTCGACCTGGGTCCAGGGCTCGGTCTTCTTCAGGCGCGGACGGCCCGTGCCGCCGCCGAACAGCGCGCCCTGCCCGCCGGCCCGGTCGGCGGCGATGCTCTGGCCGTGGGCGATCAGCACGTCGGCCGAGGCGAAGATCTGGGCGCGGTTCTTGTCGAAGCAGTCGAAGGCCCCGGCCCGCGCCAGGTTCTCGATCGCCCGCTTGTTGACCAGCTTGGGATCGACCCGCTCGACGAAATCGAAGATGTCGCGGAAGGGCCCACCCTCCTCGCGGACGGCGACCAGATGCTTCATGGCCTCCAGGCCGACGTTGCGCACGGCGCCCAGGGCGTAGAGCACCTCGCCGTTCTCGACCTCGAAGTCGGCGCCGGACCGGTTGACGTTGGGCGGCCGCACGGTGATGTCGAACCGTCGGGCGTCCTGGTGGAAGACCGCCAGCTTGTCGGTGTTCGACAAGTCCAGGCTCATCGAGGCGGCCAGGAACTCGACCGGCGTATTGGCCTTCAGCCAGGCCGTTTGATACGAGATCAGGGCGTAGGCGGCGGCGTGCGACTTGTTGAAGCCGTAGCCGGCGAACTTGGCCACCAGTTCGAAGATCGAGCCCGACTGCTCTTCCGGAACGCCCTTATCCTTGGCCCCGGCGACGAAACGGATCTTCTGGAGATCCATTTCCTCCTTCTTCTTCTTGCCCATGGCCCGGCGCAGCAGGTCGGCTTCGCCCAGGCTGTAGCCCGCCAGGATCTGGGCGATCTGCATCACCTGTTCCTGGTAGACGATGACGCCGTAGGTCTCCTTGAGCACCTTCTCCAGCGAAGGGTGCAGGTTGTCGACGGGCTTACGGCCGAACTTGCAGTCCACGAACGTGTCGATGTTGTCCATCGGACCCGGGCGGTACAGCGAGATCAGCGCGGTGATCTCCTCGATCGAGCCGCAGCGCATCTTGCGCAGGGTGTCGCGCATG
The DNA here is from genome assembly GCF_056665975.1 of Caulobacter sp. 05T431. Lineage (NCBI taxonomy): Bacteria > Pseudomonadati > Pseudomonadota > Alphaproteobacteria > Caulobacterales > Caulobacteraceae > Caulobacter > Caulobacter sp. 05T431. The sequence goes on from NZ_JBFTKU010000018.1 coordinate 21,041, forward strand.
CCCTGGCTTTCCAGCTGGAACACGCCGACCGTCTGGCCCGAGGCGAGGAGTTCGTAGGTCTTGGTGTCGTCGAACGGCAGCTGGCCCAGGTCGACGATCTCGCCGCGCTTGCGCAGGTGCTTCACCGCGCGGTCCAGCACGGTCAGGGTCTTCAGGCCCAGGAAGTCGAACTTCACCAGGCCGGCGCTTTCGACCCACTTCATGTTGAACTGGGTGGCCGGAAGGTCCGAGCGCGGGTCCTGATAGAGCGGGGTCAGCTGGGTCAGGGGCCGGTCGCCGATCACCACCCCGGCGGCGTGGGTCGAGGCGTTGCGGAACAGGCCTTCCAGCTGCAGGGCGACGTCCAGGCAGGCCTTGACGTTGGCGTCCTCGTCGCGGGCCTGCTTCAGGCGCGGCTCGATGTCGATGGCCTGGGCCAGGGTGACCGGCGCGGCCGGGTTGTTGGGCACCATCTTGCAAAGACGGTCCACCAGGCCCAGGGGCAGCTGCATCACCCGCCCGACGTCGCGCAGCACGGCGCGGGCCTGCAAGCTGCCGAAGGTGATGATCTGGGCCACGCGGTCGCGACCATACTTCTCCTGCACGTAGGAGATCACCTCTTCGCGCCGCTCCTGGCAGAAGTCGACGTCGAAGTCGGGCATGGAGACCCGTTCGGGATTGAGGAAGCGCTCGAACAGCAGGCCAAAGCGCAGCGGATCGAGGTCGGTGATGGTCAGCACCCAGGCCACCAGAGATCCGGCGCCCGAGCCCCGTCCCGGTCCCACCGGGATGTCGTGCTCCTTACCCCACTTGATGAAGTCGGACACGATCAGGAAGTAGCCGGGGAAGCCCATCTTGATGATGATGCCCAGCTCGAACTTCAGCCGTTCCCAGTACTCCTCCTCGGGCGCGGCCAGTTCGGGCAGCGCGGCCAGGCGCTTGCGCAGGCCTTCCTCGGCCTGGTGGGTCAGTTCCTCGGGCTCGCTGCGGCCGTCGCCGGTGGGGAAGCTGGGCAGGATCGGGTCGCGCTTGTGCACCATGAAGGCGCAGCGGCGGGCGATGTCGAGGGTGTTGTCGCAGGCTTCCGGCAGGTCGGCGAACAGCTTGCGCATGTCGGCCGCCGGCTTGAACCAGTGCTCGGGCGTGACCCGCCGACGCTCGTCCTGGCCGACGAAGGCGCCGTCGGAGATGCACAGCAGGGCGTCATGCGCCTCGTAGGTCTCGGGCTTGGCGAAATAGGCGTCGTTGGTGGCCACCAGCGGCGCGTCGTTCTCATAGGCCCAGTGGACCAGGCCCGGCTCGGCGGCGGCCTGGCGCGTCAGGCCGTGACGCTGGAGCTCGACATAGAAGCGATCGCCGAACACCCGCTGCATCTCGGCCAAGGCCGCCTCGCCCTCGCCGGTCTTGCCAGCGGCGAACAGGGCGTCGACCGGGCCGTCGGACCCACCCGACAGCAGGATCAGGCCCTCGTTGAGCTCGACGACCTTCTTCCAGGGCACCTGCGGCTCGGGCAGCTCGGCGCTTTCCATATAGGCCAGCGACGAGAGCTCGGAGAGGTTCAGATAGCCCTGCTCGTTCTGGACCAGCAGGGTGATCGTGGGCACGCGAGCCCAGCGCTCGGTGGGACCGGCCCCGACGCCCGAGACCGGCAGAGCGCAGCCGATGATCGGCTGGACGCCGTAGTCCTTGCAGTAGACGGAGAATTCCAGGGCCCCGAACAGATTGGCCCGGTCGGTCAGCCCCGCGGCGGGCATGCCCTCCTTGGCGGCCATGCCCGGGATCTTGTCGGCCTTGATAGCCCCTTCCAGCAGCGAATAGGCCGAACGCACGCGAAGGTGGACGAAACCCTGACCTTCACTGTCCGACATCATCGCACCTCGTTACACGACTCAGGCCACCAGATGGGYGACCGAGCACATCATCCAGACGAAGCTGGCGACAGATACAAGCGCCAAAGACTCACGCGCGATACGGACCATGGGGACACCTCTGCGGTCGTTGCTTGTTTGTTCTATATTCCACTTTTGTTCTCATGCGCAAGAGGCCCTTGTTCGATTGCGAGCTTTTTGTCGCGGAGCCTGTGCGGACAGGCCGCACCCCGCATTTCCGGTGGATTTGCCGCGCGGATCGGCGCAGATCGCGGCCATGCGCCTGATCATCGACACCGACACCGCCGGCGACGACGCCTTCTCCCTGATGCTGGCCCTGCGCCGTCCCGGGGTGAGCGTTGAGGCCATCACCATCGCCCACGGCAATGTCGGCTTCGAGCAGCACGCCGAGAACGCCCTGGCCACCCTGGAGGCCTGCGGGCGCGGCGGCGAGGTCCCCGTCTATCTGGGCGCCCAGCGGCCGTTCACCCGCGCGCCGCTGGACGCGGCCTATGTGTTCGGCGCCGACGGCATGAGCGACAGCGACCTGCCCCGGGCCGTCCAGCGTCCCTCCCCCGGCCACGCCGCCGACGAGATCGTGCGGCGGGTGATGGCGGCGCCCGGCGAGATCACCCTGATCGCCCAGGCGGCCCTGACCAACATCGCCCTGGCCTATCTGCGCGAGCCGCGCATCGCCCAGGCCGTCAAGCACCTGTGGATCATGGGCGGGACCGACAACGGCGTCGGCAACGTCACCCCGGCGGCCGAGTACAATCTCTACGTCGATCCCGAGGCCGCCAAGATCGTGATCAACGCCGGCTTTCCCACCAGCATCGTCACCTGGACCGAGACCCTGCGCGATGGCCTGCTGAGCCTGGAGCAACTGGCGGCGCTGGAGGCCCTGGGCACGCCGCGCTCGGCGTTCTTCACACAGGTCAACCGCACCTCCCTGGCCTTCGCCCAGGAGACCCAAGGGCTGGACGGCAGCCTGCATCCCGACGCCCTGACCTGCGCCGTGGCCCTGGACGAGGGCCTGATCCTGGAGTCGGAGATGGCGGTCGTCGACGTCGAGACCCTGGGCGAGCTGACGCGGGGCTATCTGAGCGTGTCGCACGCCATCCTGCCCGACATCGAACTGGCCGATCCCGCGCTGAAGCGCCGGCCGCCGAACGCGCGGATCATCAAGAAGATCGACCAGGCCGGCTTCTACGCGGCGATGCGCGACGCACTGCTCTGACCGCGGAGCGTTTAACGCAAGTTCAGCACGCGTCGGCCTAGGCTGCCTCCGGCATCGGGGGATGGCGGCCTTGAAGAGACTCGTCGCGATCATCAGCGCGGCTATCGGCCTGGCGGCCGCCACAGAGGCGCGCGCCGAGGTCGACCTGTTTTCGCGGGCGACCGTGTCGGGCCTGATCGACCTGCGCCTGGGCGCGGCCGGCGGCGAGACCACGTGGATCGACGGCGGCCTGGGCAAGGGCCGGTTCGGCGACAACGCCGGGCTGGAGCTGGGCGAAGCCTCGATCGTCTGGAATCCCCGCCTGTCCTCGCAGCTGGGCGCGGTGATCATCGCCCAAGGCCAGCAGCACCAGGATCGCGTGGTCGATGCGGGCGAGGCCTATCTGATCTATCGCGGCGACATCGCCGGAGGCGTCCGCTTCAGCGGCCGCGCCGGCCTGATGTACCCGCCGATCTCGCTGGAGCACGACGGGCTGGAGTGGTCCGTGCCTGACACCATCACCCCGTCGGCGATCAACAGCTGGGTGGCCGAGGAAACCAAGGTGGTCGGGATCGAGGCCACGGCGCGGGGCGCGATCGCCGGCCAGAAGCTGGCCGCGACGGTGGGCGTGTTCACCCACGGCGACACCGCCGGCACCCTGCTGACCTTCCGCGGCTGGGCGCTGCACGACCTGAAGTCCAGCGCCACCGGCGACTTCCCMCTGCCCCCGCTCAGCCCGTTCATGGCCAAGCGCCAGGCGGCCTACACCACGCCCGTGCGTGAACTCGACGGCCGCGCCGGGGTCTACGGACGCCTCGAATGGCGGCCCAGCCCGAGCCTGATGCTGGACCTGTTCGCCTATGACAACGACGGCGACCGCACCAGCGTCGACAAGCGCGAATGGTCCTGGGAGACCCGGTTCTTCAACCTGGGCGCCCGCTGGGACCTGGACGAGGCCACTCACCTGCGGGCCCAGGCCATGCAGGGCGAGACCCTGATGGGCTATTCCAACGCCAAGGGCCTGTGGACCGACGTCGGCTTCCAGTCGGCCTATGTCTCGGCGACGCGGGACCTGGGCCCGGGGTCGCTGACCGGCCGCGTCGACCAGTTCTCCACCACCGACCGCACCAACAAGGCGGTCGACAACAACGCCGAGCACGGCTGGGCGGCGCTGGTCGCCTATCGCTGGGACGTGCGGCCGGATGTCCACCTGGTGTTCGAGGGGCTGCGCATCGACAGCGACCGGCCCGAACGGGTCCGCCTGGGCGAGACGCCCCGGCAGACCCAGACCGTGGTGCAGACCGCGCTGCGGTATCTGTTCTAATCCTCGAACCGCTCATCCCGGCGAATGCCGGGCCCCAGATGGAATGGCTTTGAGGCTGCCCCCACGGGCGCTGAGCTCTTCCAATCAGCACCCAGCTTTAGGATCTGGGTCCCGGCATTCGCCGGGATGAGCGGATTTGGAGAAACTTTAAAAGCTCTGGGGCACCAGGTGCCCATCCTTGAGGGMGAAGACCCGGTCCATGTAGCGCGCCAGCTCCATGTTGTGGGTGGCGATCAGGGCCGCGACGCCCCGTTGCCGGGCCTGCTCGTACAGCGCCTGGAACACCGCCGACGAGTTAGCGGGGTCGAGGTTGCCGGTCGGCTCGTCGGCCAGCAGCAGCTTGGGATGGTTGGCCAGGGCGCGGGCGATCGCCACGCGCTGCTGTTCGCCGCCGGACAGCTGGCCCGGCTGGTGTTCCACGCGGCCGGCCAGGCCCAGCTGATCCAGCATAACCTGGGCGGCGGCGCGCGCCTCGGCCCGGCCCTTGCCGGCGATCATGGCGGGCATGGCCACGTTGTCGAGCGCGCTGAACTCGGGCAGCAGGTGGTGGAACTGATAGACGAAGCCCACGGTCGACAGGCGCACCTTGGTGCGCTGGCGCTCGGACAGCTTGGAGCAGTCGCGGCCGTCCAGGGCGATGATGCCGGCGTTGGGTTTTTCCAGCAGGCCGGCGGCGTGCAGCAGCGACGACTTGCCCGAACCGGACGGACCGATCAGCCCGACCACCTCGCCCGGATAGACGTCCAGGTCGACGCCGCGCAGCACGTTCAGCGGGCCGGCCTCGGTGACATAGGTGCGCTCGACGCCGCGCAGGGCCAGGACGGGGCTGGCCACGGGCTGGGTGGGATCACTCATAGCGGAGGGCCTCGACCGGATCGAGCCGCGAGGCGCGGATGGCGGGCGGCAAGGTGGCCAGGATGCTCATGGCGGTGGAGATGCCGACGATGCTGGCCACCTCGGCCCAGTCGATCTTGGCCGGGATGTGGGCCAGGAAATAGATGTCGGCGCTGAACACCGCCGTGCCTGTCACCCACTCCACGAAGTTCTGGATGGCGGTGATGTTGGCGCAGAACAGCGTGCCCATCAGCAGGCCCGCCAACGTCCCCGACAGGCCGATCGAGGCGCCGGCCATGATGAAGATCCGCAGGATCGAGGCCTGGCTGGCGCCCATGGTCCGCAGGATGGCGATGTCGCGGCCCTTGTTCTTCACCAGCATGACCAAGGCCGAGATGATGTTCAGGGTGGCGATGGCCACGATGAAGAACAGGATCAGCCGCATCACCTTGCGCTCGACCTGCAGGGCGTTGAAGTAACTGGAATTCTTGTCCATCCAGTCCTGGACGAAGGCGCCCGGGCCGGTGGCCTGTTCGATGATCGGCTTGATCTCCTTGGCCTTGTCCGGATCGGCGACCTTGATCTCGACATAATCGATCGAGGTGTCGCGGCCGAAGAACAGCTGGGCCTGGGGCAGCGCCATGTAGACGAAGCTCTCGTCGAACTGGCTCATGCCGACGCTGAAGATRCCGCCGACGGTATAGTCCTTCTCGCGGGTCGAGCTGCCGAACGCCGTGGCCGGGCCCGAGGGCGAGATCAGGGTGATGGCGTCGCCGACCGAGAGGCCCAGATTGCGGGCCATGCGGTCGCCGATCAGCACGATGTCGCCGCCGTACTCGCCCTCGCCGAACCCGGCCAGCGAGCCGCGCTTGATGTTGGACGAGATCATCTTCATGCCGCGCAGGTCGGCCGGGGTGACCCCGCGCACGATGGCGCCGGACACCTGGCTGGGGCCGATGACCATGGCCTGGGCCTCGACCATCGGTGCGGCCTGGGTGACGCCGCGCACGGCCTTGATGCGGGTGATGACGCCGTCCCGGTCGGGGCCGTTCAGCAACGGTCCCTGGGCGTAGACGTGGCCGTTGAAGCCCAGCAGCCGGCCCAGCAGCTCGGCCCGGAAGCCGTTCATCACGCTCATCACGGTGATCAGGGCGAAGACCGCCAGCATCACCGCCGCGAACGAGATGATGGCGATCAGCGCCACGCCGCCGTTCTTGCGCTTGTTGCGCAGGTACCGCCAGGCGACGGTGCGCTCCCAGGTTCCGAACGGACCGGCGCCGAGGGCCATCAGGCGGCCTTGCCCGAAAGCTGAGCGATCACGTCGGCCAGCGGGGCCGAATGACGCTCGCCGGTCTTGCGGTTCTTGATCTCGACCACGCCCTCGGCGATGCCCTTGGGACCGACGATCAGCTGCCACGGCACGCCGATCAAGTCCGCCGTGGCGAACTTTGCGCCGCCGCGGGCGTCGGTGTCGTCGTACAGCGGATCGCGGCCGGCGGCCTTCAGCGCCTGGTAGGCGGTCTCGCAGGCCTCGTCGCAGGCGGCGTCGCCCTGGCGCATGTTGATGATGGCCACGCCGAACGGCGCGACGGCCTCCGGCCAGATGATGCCGCCCTCGTCGTGGCTGGCCTCGATGATCGCGCCCAGCAGGCGCGAGACGCCGACGCCGTAGCTGCCCATCTGCACCGGCACGTCCTTGCCGTCCGGGCCGGTGACCAGGGCCTTCATCGGCTCGGAATACTTGGTGCCGAACGAGAAGATGTGGCCCACCTCGATGCCGCGCGCCGACAGGCGGTCGCCCTCGGGGATGGCGTTGAAGGCCGCCTCGTCGTGCATCTCCTCGGTCGCGGCGTAGAGCGCCGTGCGCTGGTTCACCAGCGGCTGCAGGTCGCCGAACCAGTCGACCTCCGGGCCAGGCGCGGCCATCTCGACCAGGTCCTTGTGGCAGAAGACGGCGCTTTCGCCGGTGTCGGCCAGGACGATGAACTCGTGGCTGAGGTCGCCGCCGATCGGGCCGGTGTCGGCGCGCATCGGCACGGCCTTCAGGCCCATGCGCGAGAACAGGTTCAGATAGGCCACGAACATGCGGTTGTAGGCCTTGCGCGCGCCCTCAGCGTCGAGGTCGAAGCTGTAGGCGTCCTTCATCAGGAACTCGCGGCCGCGCATCACGCCGAAGCGCGGGCGGCGCTCGTCCCGGAACTTCCACTGCACGTGGTACAGATTCTTCGGGACGTCCTTGTAGCTCTTCACATAGGCCCGGAAGATCTCGGTGATCATTTCCTCGTTGGTGGGCCCGTACAGCAGCTCGCGCTCGTGGCGGTCGACGATGCGCAGCATCTCGGGGCCGTAGGCGTCGTAGCGGCCCGACTCGCGCCACAGGTCGGCCAGCTGCAGGGTCGGCATCAGCAGCTCAATGGCGCCGGCCCGGTCCATTTCCTCGCGGACGATCTGCTCGACCTTGTTGAGCACCTTCAGGCCCAGCGGCAGCCAGGCGTAGATGCCCGCCGCCTCCTGGCGGATCATGCCCGCGCGCAGCATCAGCTGGTGCGAGACGATCTGGGCGTCGGAAGGAGCTTCTTTCAGGACGGGCAGGAAATAGCGCGACAGGCGCATGGAATAGACGTCTCCGGGGAACTTAAGAGCGTGACAGTCGAAAGTGTGAGCGGTTTCGGCGACCGTCACGCTCTCAATGTTTGAATCCGGCGTTGAGATAGCCGCTCAGGCGTCAGCTTGGCAACGCGCGCGGCGAAAAGATGGCTGAGCCAATCCTGTGGACAAAGAAAAGAAGGCCGCGCGGTCCTCGCGCGGCCTTGCAAGTCATCGTCGGGGAAGACGCCACAGAGCAAGGTCGGAAAACCCGGCCTCGTGAGTCTGAGACTAGGCCCCGAACGATTGTTCGGGGCGCCCGATTGCGTCTGGCCTGACCAGTTGGCGAAAGTCGCCCACGGATTGGGCGAATGTCGGCAATTTCAGCGTCGCCCGCCCAAGGCGTGGGCGCCATTTCTACGATCAATAGGTGGCGGGCAGCGCCGGCAGCTCGATCAGGTGGAAGTGGATGACCAGCAGCAGGCCGGCCATCACCAGGGCCGACACCCAGGTGGTGGTGAAGAACTTGCGCTTCAGGTTCGGATTGACCGGCGCGCCCGGATCGGCGCCCGGCGGCGGCTCGATCCCCATCTCCTTGAAGGTGCGGTTGCCCAGGGGCAGCACGGCGAACAGCGTGGTCCACCAGATGGTCAGATAGACGGCGATGCAGGTGACGGGACCCATCAGTGAGCTTCTTTCGGCGTTTCCATGAGCTCGACCAGCATGCCGCCCATGTCCTTGGGGTGAACGAAGATGATCAGGGTGCCGTGGGCGCCGATACGGGGCTCGCCCAGCACGGTGGCGCCCTTGGCGACCAGGCTGTCGCGCGCTTCGTAGATGTTCTCGACCTCGAAGCAGATGTGGTGCTGGCCGCCCTTGGGGTTCTTGGCCAGGAAGCCGTGGATCGGCGAGGCCTCGCCATAGGGCTCGATCAGCTCGATCTGGCTGTTGGGCAGGTTGACGAAGCACACCCACACGCCCTGCTCGGGCATGGCCCACTTCTCGGTGTGCGAGGTCGCGCCCAGCAGGTCGCGGTACATCTTCACCGACTCGTCGATGGAGGGCGTGGCGACGCCGACGTGATTGAGCTTGCCGATCATGGGTTCGTGTCCTGCGGGCTGGGGCGTGACAGCCCTCTGTTTTGCCCAGGGTATAGACGACTTCAGGGCGCCGCGGCGAGGCGTTTCAAACAGCCCGGCTCAGGCGGGTTGCCGCAGCCACCAGTACCGGACCGGGAACGCCTGGACCAGGAACAGGCCGGCGATKAAGCCGCCGACGTGGCATTCCCAGGCGATCATCAGGCCGCCCTGCCCCGACGCTTGGCCGATGCCGAAGCCGATGGCGATCAGCACCAGGTTCATGACGGTGAACGACCAGGCCTGCTTGCCGACCTCGCGGGAGAAGACCGGCGCCAGCTCTCCGTTCGCGGTCAGCCGCGCCACCGCGCCCCACAGGCCGCAGATCGCGCCGGACGCGCCGACGGCCGAGATCTCGCCGTTCCAGTGCAAGCCCAGGAACAACAGCCCGCCCGCCAGGCCGCAGATCAGGAAGAACGCCCAGAACAGCAAGGCGCCCTTCAGGTCGCTGCCCAGGCGCACGGCGATCGCCGGCCCCAGGCTGATCAGGGCCGTGGTGTTCATGAAGATGTGCAGCAGCCCGCCGTGCAGGAAGATGTGCGTCAGCGGCGTCCACCAGAATCCTTGCCGGAAGTACGGCGGATAGAGGCTGCCGAGGGCGAACATCGTCTCTTCCCAGCCCTGGGTCGTGGCCAGGAACTGGACGCCGAAGACGATCCACAGGACCAGGGTCAGCACGCCCAACGGCCACGCCGGGCCGGTCAGCAGACGCAGGGTCCGCCGCCAGCCGGGCTCGGGCGTGGGTTCGATCGCCGGTTCGGGCGGCCGCGTCACCTCGTCCATGGGAACGTCAGATCCGCAGGACCGTGGTCTCGACCACGGGCTTGCGTTCCCAGATGCGGAAGGCGGCCTTCTTCACGGCCTTGGAGATGGCGCTCTCGATGGCCTCGTCGATCTCGCGCTGGTCGCCTTCCAGGCGCTTGAAGGCGTTCTCGGCCTCTTCCGCCAGGTCGTCGAGCGCGTCGTCGAGCGGATACTCCGCGTCGCCGGCCAGGCCCAGGCCGCGCACCTGCGGTCCGGAGACCACGCGGTTGCGGCCGTCCAGCACGATCGAGACGGCCAGCACGCCGTTGAACGCCGCGTGCCGCCGCTCGCGCAGGGCCTCGCCATTCTCGGGCGTCACCACGCCGCCGTCCACATAGAGGCGGCCCGACGGGACCTCGTCGATGATCGACGGATGGCCGGGGGCCAGCAGCACCATGTCGCCGTTGCGCGGGCTGACCGCGTGCGGCACCTGCAGGTCCTTGGCGAAGGCGGCGTGCTCGATCAGGTGGCGGCGCTCGCCGTGGGTCGGCACGGCGATCTGCGGCCGGGCCCACTGGTACATCTGCTTCAGCTCGTCGCGGCACGGGTGACCGCTGACGTGGATGCCGGGCGTGTCGCGCTCGGTGTGCAGGCGCACGCCGCGGTCGGCCAGCTTGTTCTGCAGGTTGCGGATCGGGATCTCGTTGCCCGGGATGACCCGCGAGCTGAAGATCACGTGGTCGCCGGTCGACAGCTTGACGTGCGGGTGGGTGCCTTCGGCGATCCGGGCCAGGGCCGCGCGGGCCTCGCCCTGGCTGCCGGTGCACAGGAACAGCACCTCGTTCTCGGGCAAGTACTTGGCCTGGTCGTCGGTGACGAACGGCTCCAGCCCCTCCAGCAGACCCACCGAGCGGGCCGCGGCGGCCATGCGGTGCATCGAGCGGCCGGCCAGGCAGACCTTTCGGCCGTTGGCCTGGGCGGCGCGGATCACGGTGTCCATGCGGGCCACGTTCGAGGCGAAGCAGGCCACGGCGATCTTGCCCGTCAGGCCGGCGATCAGCTTGTTCATCGCCTCGCGCACCCCGGCTTCCGAGCCGGCCTCGCCGTCGACGAAGACGTTGGTGCTGTCGCAGACCATGGCCAGCACACCCTCGTCGCCCAGCTTGCGGATGGCGTCGACGTCGGTGGGGCCGCCCAACTGGGGATCGGGATCGATCTTCCAGTCGCCGGTGTGCAGGATGGTGCCCAGCGGCGTCTTGATCGCCAGGCCGTTCGGCTCGGGGATCGAGTGGGTCAGGGTGACCATTTCCAGGTGGAACGGGCCCAGGTCGAAGCTGCCGCTCAGCGGCACCTCGGTGATCTCGACCTCGCCCAGCAGGCCGGCGTCGCGCAGCTTCTCGCGCAGCAGGAAGGCGGTGAACGGCGTGGCGAACACCGGCGCCTTCAGGCGCGGCCACAGCCAGTGCACGGCGCCCAGATGGTCTTCATGGGCGTGGGTCAGGACGATGCCGAGGATGTCGTCGGCGTAGGCCTCGATGAATTCGGGGTCAGGCAGGATGATCTCGACGCCCGGCGTCGTCTGGTCGCCGAACGTCACGCCCAGGTCGACGACGATCCACTTGCGGTCGTCGGCCGGGCCATAGCCGTACAGATTGAAGTTCATGCCGATCTCGTTCGACCCGCCCAGAGGCAGGAAGACGAGCTCGTCCTTGGGGGAAGGCTTGTCGGTGAATTTGGTCATTACGTCTCTAAATGGGTGTTACGGCGATGAATTTCGAGGAGACCACGGATGGTCAGATCTGAATCGAAGTGGTCGATGCTGTCGGTGGCGCCCTCGAACAGCGAGGCGACGCCGCCGGTGGCGACCACAGTCATGGGTTCGGCCCGTTCGGCCTTGATGCGGGCCACCAGGCCCTCGATMAGCGAGATATAGCCCCAGAACACGCCCGACTGCATGGCGCTGACCGTGTCGGTGCCGACCACGCGGTTGCGCGCGGGGCGCTGGATGGCGATGCGCGGCAGCTTGGCGGCGGCCTCGTGCAGGGCCTGCATGGAGAGGTTGATCCCCGGGGCGATGATGCCGCCCTCGAACGCGCCGTCGGCGGCGACGATGTCGAAGGTGGTGGCCGTGCCGCTGTCGATGACGATCAGCGGGCCGGGATAGACCATGTGCGCGCCCACGGCGTTGACCAGGCGGTCGGCCCCGGCCTCGGACGGCTTGTCGATGCGCACGTCGACGCCCAGCCTGGCGTTCTCGCCGATCACCAGCGGCTCGACGTTGAAATAGCGGCGGCTGAGGTTGCGCAGGTTGAAAATCGACTGCGGCACGACGCTGGAGATGATCACCGAGTCGATGGCGCGGAAGCCCAGGCCCTGCATCGACAGCAGCTGCGACAGCCACACCACGTATTCGTCGGCCGTGCGCGTGCTCTCGGTGGCCGCGCGCCACTGGGCGATCCAGGTCGCGCCGTCGTGGATGGCGAACATGGTGTTGGTGTTGCCTTGCTCGATGGCCAGCAGCATCAGGAGGCCCCTCCGAAAAAGACGTCGCCGGCGGTGACCCGCCGCAGTCGGCCGTCGGCCAGACGAAGACGCAGCGCGCCGTCGCCGTCCAGTCCTTCCGCGATCCCTTCCAGGGTCTCGGTCCCCAGGCGGGCGACGCAGGCCTCGCCCAGGCCGTGGGCGCGGGCCGTCCAGGCGTCGGCGATGGCGGGGAAGCCCAGGCGCAGCCAGACGTCGTTCCAGCGGGCGAAGGCGGCCGACAGGACCTCGATCGCCTCCACCGGCGACGGCGGCGGCGCGTCGCGCCATGTCGTCAGGGCCGTGGCGGGACGTTCGCTGTCGATGGGCTTGCGGGCCAGGTTCACCCCGATCCCGACGGCGATCCACAGGCCGCCGGTCTGCCGGGCCCCGGACTCGATGAGAATGCCGCTGACCTTCAGCCCGCTCAGCAGCGGGTCATTGGGCCACTTCAGGCTGACCAGGCTGGCCGGCACGTAAGCGGCCAGCAGGTCGGCGACCGCCAGGGCCGCGACGAACGACACCTGGGCGGCCTCGGCCGGCGGCTTGTCGGTGGAGAACAGCAGGGTGGCGGCCAGGTTGCCGTCGCCGGTCTCCCAGGCGCGGCCGCGCCGGCCCCGGCCGGCGGTCTGGCGCAGGCCGACCAGCCAGACCGGGCCCGCCTCCCCCGCTTCCGCGCGGCGACGGGCCTCGGCGTTGGTCGAGTCGATCTCGTCGAGGACGACGACGGGCGTGGACTCGCCCGTCACGTCACGCGTGGCCAAAGGCCGCCGCGGCGGCCCTGGCGGCGGGGTCCAGCCAGATCAGCGCGACCAGCACGATCGGGAACGAGAACAGCGCCGCGGCGAAGCCGACCGCGCGGGCCGTCGGCTGCGGCTTGTCCACGCCGGCGACCGGCGCGTCGAACCACATCGTCTTGATCAGGCGCAGGTAGTAGAAGGCCGCGACCACGCTGCCGACCAGGCCCAGCACCGCCGCCCATTGCAGCATCACGTCGCCCGACCCCATGGCCGCGCCGAAGACGTAGAACTTAGCCCAGAAGCCCGAGAACGGCGGCAGGCCCAGGGCCGACARCGAGAACGCCGTCATGGCCAGGGCGATGCCCGGACGTTCCCTCACCAGGCCGGCCATGTCCTCGATGGTCTCCATCGGCTTGCCGTCGCGCGACAGGGCCTGGAGGCAGGCGAAGAAGCCGGTGACGTCGACCATGTACAGGGTCATGAACAGCAGCATCGAGTGCAGGCCGGTCTCGCCGCCGGTCGCCACGCCCAGCAGGGCGTAGCCGACATTGGCGATCGAGCTGTAGGCCCACAGGCGCTTGAGGTTGTTCTGGGCCAGGCCGGCGAAGGCGCCGACGAAGACCGAGGCCAGGGCGGTGATGATCAGGATCTGGCGCCACTGGGCCACCGAGTCCGGGAAGGCGTCGCCCAGCACGCGGGCGAACATCATCATGGCGGCCAGCTTGGGCGCGGCGGCGAAGAAGCCGACGACCGGGGTCGGGGCGCCTTCGTAGACGTCCGGCGTCCACATGTGGAATGGCGCGGCCGAGACCTTGAACGCCAGGCCGCAGAGCAGGAACACCAGGCCGAACAGCAGGCCCACGCCGTGCCCGCCATGGGCGACGGCGTCCCCGGCGGCGGCGATGTCGGCGAAGCGGGTGGAACCGGCGAAGCCGTAGATCAGCGACGCGCCGTACAGCAGCAGGCCCGACGACAGCGCGCCCAGCACGAAATACTTCAGGCCCGCTTCCGACGACTTGGCGTCGTCGCGGCGGAAGGCCGCCAGGACGTACAGGGCCAGCGATTGCAGCTCGACGCCGATATAGAGGCTGATCAGGTCGCCGGCCGAGGCGGTGACGCCCATGCCCAGCGCCGACAGGACCACCAGCACGGCGAACTCGAACTTCTGGTCGCCGCGGACGGCCAGCCAGCGATCGCCCAAGATGACGGCGATGGCGCTGAAGCCGTAGATCGCGACCTTGGCGTAGGCGGCGGCCGCGTCGGCGGAATAGACGCCGTTGAAGGCGTGGCCGTGCGGCCCGACCACGGCGGCGACYGCCGCGCCCAGCAGGGCCAGGACGGCCGCGCCGTTGAACAGCGGCGTGACCTTGCCGTGGAACGCGCCCCAGACCAGCAGAACCAGGGCCGAGAGGCCCAGGATCACTTCGGGGAGAACGAGGGAGAAGTTGGCGGCGAACGTCATGGGGTCCCTCACCCGCCCACGGCGGCGCGCCAGGCGCCGACGAGCCCGTCGACGGACGACGCGGTCAGGTTGAACACAAGATTGGGGTAAACGCCGAGCACCAGGGTGCCGATGATCAGCGGGGCGAAGATCAGGATCTCGCGCTTGTCGAGGTCGGTGATGGTCTTGAGCTCGGGATTGACGATCTCGCCGAACATCACGCGACGGTACAGGTTCAGGGMGTAGACCGCCGAGAAGATGACGCCCGAGGCCGCCACCAGCGCCGTCCAGGTCGAGGCCTGGTAGGTGCCGGTCATGGTCAGAATCTCGCCGACGAAGCCCGAGGTGCCCGGCAGGCCGACATTGCCCATGGTGAACAGCATGAACACCGCCGCGTACCAGGGCATGCGGTTGGTGAGGCCGCCGTAGAAGGCAATCTCGCGGGTGTGCATGCGGTCATAGACCACGCCGACGCAGAGGAAGAGCGCGCCCGAGATCAGGCCGTGGCTCAGCATCTGGAAAAGCGCGCCCTGCTCGCCCGCGGCGTTGCCCGAGAAGATGCCCATGGTCACGAAGCCCATGTGGGCCACCGACGAATAGGCGATCAGCTTCTTGATGTCGGTCTGACGGAAGGCGACCAGCGAGGTGTAGACGATGGCGATGGCCGACAGGGCGAACACCAGCGGCTGGAACAGCTCCGAGGCGTTGGGGAACATCGGCAGGCAGAAGCGCATGAAGCCGTAGCCCCCGAGCTTCAGCAGGATGCCCGCCAGGATCACCGAACCGGCCGTCGGGGCCTCGACGTGGGCGTCGGGCAGCCAGGTGTGGACCGGCCACATCGGCATCTTGACCGCGAAGCTGGCGAAGAAGGCCAGCCACAGCCAGGTCTGCAGCCACGGAGCGAACTTGAAGCTCATCAGCGCCGGGATCGACGAGGTGTGGGCGATCGAGATCATCGACAGGATCGCGGCCAGCATCAGCACCGAGCCGAGCAGCGTGTAGAGGAAGAACTTATAGGCCGCGTACACCCGGCGCTTGCCGCCCCAGATGCCGATGATCAGGAACATCGGGACCAGGCCGCCCTCGAAGAAGAGGTAGAACAGGATCAGGTCCAGGGCGCAGAACACGCCGATCACCAGGGTCTCGAGGACCAGGAAGSMGATCAGGTATTCGACSACSCGCTTCTCGACCGACTTCCAGCYGGCSAYGATRCAGATCGGCAGCAGGAASGCGGTCARCAGGACAAACAGGATCGAGATCCCGTCCACGCCCATGCGGTAGTGCAGTCCCGCGAACCAGCTGACGTCTTCCACGAACTGGAAGCCGGGGTTCTTGGCGTCGAACTGGGCGACCAGCACGACCGACAGGACGAAGGTGACCAGCGTGGTCGCCAGGGCGATCCACTTGGCCAGGTTGTCCGTCTTGGCGTTGTCGCCGTGCAGGGCGCGGGCGCCGAGCAGCAGGACCACGCCGACGAGCGGGGCGAAGGTGGTGAGGCTGAGAAGGCCGGTCATCGATCTTCCCTAGTGGAAGCGGAACAGGGCGTAGGCCAGGAGCCCGGCGACACCGAGCAGCATGACGAACGCATAGTGGTAGAGGTAGCCGGACTGCAGCTTGCCGGTCCGACGGCCGACGTCATAGCTGACGGCGCTGACGCCGTCGGGTCCAAAGCCGTCGATCAGCTTCTGGTCGCCGCCCTTCCAGAACAGGTCGCCGAGGAACTTGGTCAGGCGCACGAAGGTGGCCTGGTACAGCTCGTCGAAGAACCACTTGTTGTAGAAGAAGACGTACAGCGGGCCGTTGCGGGCCGCGAGCTTCTCGCCCAGGCGCTCGTCGCCCTTCACCAGATAGACCCAGACCGCGATGATCAGGCCGAGGATCGAGGCCACCAGCGGGCTGTACTTGACCCACTCGGCCACCTCGTGGGCCTCGTGCAGCACGTGGTTGGTCGGGGCGTTGAAGATCGCGCCGCGCCAGAACTCCTGCTGGTGGTGACCCACGAAGAAGTCGTTGAAGAAGAAGCCGGCGAACACCGCGCCGATCGACAGCACGACCAGCGGGAACAGCATCACCCACGGGCTCTCGTGCGGCTTATGATCATGGCCGTGGCCATGGTCGTCGTGCGCGTCCGGAAGCGGCTCGTCATGGGTTTCGGCGTGGGCGTGATCGTCATGGCCATGGGCGTGGTGCGCGTCATGGGCGTGATGATCCTCGTGACCCCAGCGGGCCTTGCCGTTGAAGGTGAAGAAGGCCAGGCGCCACGAGTAGAACGAAGTCAGGCCGGCCACCAGCACGCCGATCACCCAGGCGAACATCGCGACGCCGTTGTGACCGCCGGCGGCGTAGGCCGCCTCGATGATGGTGTCCTTCGAGTAGAAGCCGGCGAAGCCCAGGTGCAGCGGCGGGATGCCCAGGCCCGTGATGGCGATCGTGCCGATCGTCATGGCCAGGAAGGTCACCGGCAGCAGCTTGGCCAGGGCGCCGTATTTCCGCATGTCCTGCTCGTGGTGCATGCCGTGGATCACCGAACCGGCGCCCAGGAACAGCAGGGCCTTGAAGAAGGCGTGGGTGAACAGGTGGAACATCGCCGCCTGATAGGCGCCGACGCCGGCCGCGAAGAACATGTAGCCCAGCTGCGAACAGGTCGAGTAGGCGATCACGCGCTTGATGTCGTTCTGGGTCAGGCCGACGGTCGCGGCGAACAGGGCCGTGACCGCGCCGATCACCGTGACGATGTTCTTGGCGACGGGCGCGTATTCGAACATCGGCGACAGCAGGCACAGCATGTAGACGCCGGCGGTGACCATGGTCGCCGCGTGGATCAGGGCCGAGACCGGGGTCGGGCCTTCCATGGCGTCCGGCAGCCAGGTGTGCAGGAAGAACTGCGCCGACTTGCCCATCGCGCCGATGAACAGCAGGAAGCAGGCGATGTCGACCAGCGGGAAGGTGTGGCCCGCGAACTCCCAGGTGCGCGAGGCGCCGGCGGCGATCTGCGGGAAGATCTCGTGGAACTGGATCGAACCGAACGCCCAGTAGGTGGTCATGATGCCCAGGGCGAAACCGAAGTCGCCCACGCGGTTCACGACGAAGGCCTTGATGGCCGCGCTGCTGGCCGAGGGCTTCTTGAACCAGAAGCCGATCAGCAGGTACGAGRCSAGGCCCACCSCTTCCCAGCCGAAGAACAGCTGCAKGAAGTCGGCGGCGGTGACCAGGGCCAGCATGGCGAAGGTGAACAGCGACAGGTACGCGAAGAAGCGCGGCTTGCTGTCGTCCTCGGCCATGTAGCCCCAGGAATAGATGTGCACGAGGGCCGAGACCGTCGTCACCACGATCAGCATCACGCTCGACAGGGCGTCGATGCGGACCGACCAGTTGGAGACGAAGTTCCCCACGTGGATGAACGGCAGCAGGTTGACCGTGAAGGCCTCCATGTGCCCCCAGGTCCACTGGCTGAAGGTGTACCAGCCCAGGGCGCAGCTGAGGATGAGCGCGCCCGTGGTGACCGCTTGCGAGGCGACGTTGCCGATACGGCGGCCGAAGAGGCCGGCGATGATCGCGGCGACCAGCGGCGCGAGGACGAGGATGGTGACGAGAGTCTGCACTGCGATCAGCCCTTCATCACGCTGGCGTCGTCGACGGCGATGTCACCGCGGTTGCGGAAGAACGTCACCAGGATGGCCAGGCCGACGGCCGCTTCGGCCGCGGCCACGGTCAGCACGAACATGGCGAAGACCTGCCCCACCACGTCATGCAGGAAGACCGAGAAGGCCACCAGGTTGATGTTCACCGCCAGCAGGATCAGCTCGATCGACATCAGTATGACGATGATGTTCTTGCGGTTCACGAAGATGCCGAAGACGCCGATCGTGAAGAGGATGGCGGCGACGACGAGATAGTGAGACAGGCCGATCATTCGCTGATCCCCTCGCCCGGCTTGATTTGCACCAGTTCCATCCCGGTCTTGGGCGTGCGGGCGTTCTGCTTGCCGATGTTCTGGCGCTTGACGCCCGGCTTGTGACGCAGGGTCAGGACGATGGCGCCGATCATGGCCACCAGCAGCACCAGGCCCGCCAGTTGGAAGAAGAAGACGTAGTCGGTGTAGAGCACCCGGCCGATCGCCTCGGTGTTCGACACGCCGGCCGGCGAGGCCAGGGGCTCGGCGTTCTTGCCGGCCGCGCCGCCGGTCACGACCGAGGCGGCCACCATGATCATCTCGACCGTCAGCACGCCGCCGACCAGTCCGCCGATCGGCAGATACTGGGCGAAACCCTGCCGCAGCTCGGCGAAGTCCACGTCGAGCATCATCACGACGAACAGGAACAGCACCGCGACCGCGCCCACATAGACGACGATCAGCAGCATCGCGAGGAACTCCGCGCCCATCAGGACKAAGAGGCCCGCGGCCGAGAAGAAGGCGGTGATCAGGAAGAGCACCGAGTGCACGGGGTTCTTGGCCGAGACGACGAGAAGACCCGCCACCACGGTCGCTACCGCGAGCAAATAGAAAGCTATCGCCGGCAAGGCCATTGGCCCAGGTGCTCCCTCAAAAACCATAAAACAACGACGGGTCGGGGGACCGGTCGCTTACCCTCGGAATCGCGCCCCGTCCTTTAGCGGTAGGGCGCGTCCAACTCCAGATTCTTCGCGATCAGCCGTTCCCAACGGTCGCCGTTGTCGAGCAGCTTTTCCTTGTCGTAGTAGAGCTCTTCGCGCGTCTCGACGGCGAACTCGATGTTCGGCCCCTCGACGATGGCGTCCACCGGGCAGGCCTCCTGGCACAGGCCGCAGTAGATGCACTTGACCATGTCGATGTCGTAGCGGGTCGTGCGGCGGCTGCCGTCGTCGCGCGGTTCGGCCTCGATGGTGATGGCCTGGGCCGGGCAGATGGCCTCGCACAGCTTGCAGGCGATGCAGCGCTCTTCGCCCGACGGATAGCGGCGCAGGGCGTGCTCGCCGCGGAAACGGGGCGACTGCGGGCCGCGCTCGTTCGGATAGATCACCGTCTTCTTCGGCGCGAGCATGTACTTCATGCCCAGGCCGAAGGCGCCCGCGAAGTCGAGCAGGGCCACGCCCTTGACCGCCTGTGTGATGCGCTGGAACACCAGAGCTCTCCTAACACTTCATCTCTTGGGAGGGACGAAAGCCCCTGCCCGCTTCGATCTTGTCCCGGCCGTTACTGGCCGGGCAGCGCCTGCGTCATTTGCCCTTCTTGGGAATGATGCAGGTGTAGTTGCCGAGTTGGGCGGGGTCGCCCCCGTCCTGCTTGGCCTCGATCTTGCCGCCGTCCGCCGCGCACTGGTCGTTCGCGCGCCGCAGTTCGTCGTAGCTCACAATGCCGCGCCCCAGCGAATACGACGTCTTGGCCGGGGCCACGTCGTCGGTCGCGCAGCCCGCCGTGGCCAGGCCGAGGCCTGCGAGGGCCAGGAGGGCGGCGCGGCCGATCACCCCTGGATCCCGAAGACGCGCCAGGCCGAGACCAGCATCACCAGCACCAGCGACATCGGCAGGAAGACCTTCCAGCCCAGCCGCATCAGCTGGTCGTAGCGGTAGCGGGGCACGATGGCTTTCGCCATGGCGATCATGAAGAACCAGAAGACGATCTTGGCGAAGAACACCAGGGCCAGCAGGAAGTTGACCAGGAACGGATGCCAGCCGGCCGTGAAGTCGATCGGGAAGCCCGGGTTCCAGCCGCCGAAGAACAGGACGCTGATCATCGCGCACATCAGGACGATGTTCGAATATTCGGCGACCATGAACAGCAGGTACGGGGTCGAGCTGTACTCGACCTGATAGCCGGCCACGAGTTCGGATTCGGCTTCGGGCAGGTCGAACGGCGGGCGGTTGGTCTCGGCCAGGGCCGAGATGAAGAACATGCCCATGGCGATCACCATGACCGGGATCAGGACCAGATTGTGCAGGCCGCCGCCGAAGACGTTCCAGTTCCAGATCCAGCCCGACTGCTTCTCGACGATGGTCGACAGGTTCATCGAGCCGGCCAGCAGGATCACCGTGATGATGATCAGGCCGATCGAGACTTCGTACGACACCATCTGCGCCGCCGAGCGCAGCGCGCCCAGGAACGGGTACTTCGAGTTCGAAGCCCAGCCGCCCATGATGATGCCGTAGACGCCCAGCGAGCTCATCGCCAGCAGGTACAGGATGCCGACGTTGAGGTTGGAGACCACCCAGCCCGGCGCGAACGGCACCACGGCCCAGCCCACGAAGGCCAGCACCAGGCTCAGCAGCGGGGCCAGCAGGAAGATCACCTTGTCGGCGCCGGCCGGGATGATGATCTCCTTCAGCACGAACTTGAAGAAGTCGGCGAAGGACTGCAGCAGGCCGAACGGACCCACAACGTTGGGGCCCTTGCGCATCTGCACGCCGGCCCAGATCTTCCGGTCGGCCAGCAGCAGGAAAGCCAGGCTCAGCAGCACCCAGATCACGACCAGCAGGATCCCGCCGGTCGTCAGCAGGGTCCAGGTCACCGCGGGGTTCGAGAAGAATTCGCTCACCGGCCTACTCCGCCGCGATCTTGGCGGCGCCCGAAGCCGTGGCCGCGCATTCGGCCATGGTCACGCTGGCGCGCGCGATGGGGTTGGTCAGGTGGAAGGCCTTGATCGGGCTTTCGAACGGGGCGTCCGACAGCTCGCCCGCGCCGCCCAGGCCCGACAGGTCGAACGACGTGGCCACCGAACCCGGCGCGTAGTCGATCTGGCCGAAGGTGGGGTGCTCGGCGAACAGCTTGGCGCGCAGCTGGTCCAGGCTGTCATAGGGCAGCTTGGCGCCCAGGTGCTCGGACAGGGCCCGCAGGATCGACCAGTCTTCCTTGGCCTCGCCCTTCGGGAACACCGCGCGCTCGCCGATCTGGACGCGGCCTTCGGTGTTCACATAGAGGCCGTTCTTCTCGGTGTAGGCCGCGCCCGGCAGGATGACGTCGGCCTTGTGGGCGCCGTTGTCGCCGTGGGTGCCCAGATAGACCTTGAAGGCGTCCGAGGCGGCGGTCTCGCACTCGTCGGCGCCCAGCAGGAACAGCACGTCCAGCGCGCCCGGCTTCAGCATCTCGGCCGTCGACAGGCCGCCCTCGCCCGGGACGAAACCCAGGTCCAGGCCGGCCACGCGGGCGGCGGCGGTGTGCAGCACGTTCCAGCCGTTCCAGCCGTCACGCACGACGCCAAAGCTCTTGGCCACGGCGGCGGCGGCCTTCAGCACGGCGGCGCCGTCGGCGCGCGATAGGGCGCCCTGGCCGATGATGATCGCCGGACGTTCGGCGCTCTTCAGGGCCGTGACGAAGTCGTTCTTGGCCTTGGCCAGGCCCGACAGGGTCTTGGTCCCGGCGCCCAGGTAGTCGTAGTCGAAGGTCAGGTCGGCCTGTTCGCCGATCACGCCGAAGCGGGTCTTGCCGGCCAGCCACTGCTTGCGGAAGCGGGCGTTCAGGACCGGGGCCTCGAGGCGCGGATTGGCGCCGACGAACAGCACCACGTCGGCGTTCTCGATGCCAGCGATCGTCGAGTTGAACAGCCAGCTCTCGCGCGGGCCGGCGCCCAGGGCCGAGCCGTCCTGGCGGGCGTCCAGGTTCTTCACGCCCAGGGCGGTGAACAGGTCCTTGGTCGCCTTCAGGCTCTCGGCGTCCTGCAGATCGCCGGCGATGACGCCGACGCGTTCCGGCTTGGCGGCCTTGATCTTGGCGGCGACGGCGGCGAAGGCCTGGGCCCACGAGGCCGGCTGCAGCTTGCCGCCGACCCGGACGTACGGACGGTCCAGACGCTGACGCTGCAGGCCGTCGACGGCGTAGCGCGTCTTGTCGCTGATCCACTCCTCGTTGACGTCCTCGTTGACGCGCGGCAGCACGCGCAGGACGGCGGCGCCGCGGGCGTCGACGCGGATGGCCGAGCCCAGGGCGTCCATGACGTCCACGCTCTCGGTCTTCTTCAGCTCCCAGGGCCGCGCCTCGAAGGCGTAGGGCTTGGAGGTCAGGGCGCCGACCGGGCACAGGTCGATCACGTTGGCGCTGAGCTCCGACGTCACCGCCGCGCCCAGATAGGTCGTGATTTCAACATCTTCGCCGCGCGAGATCAGGCCGATCTCCGGCGAGCCGGCCACTTCGGTGATGAAGCGGACGCAGCGCGTGCACTGGATGCAGCGCGTCATCACGGTCTTGATGAGCGGGCCCATGGCCTTCTCTTCGACCGCGCGCTTGTTCTCTTCGTAGCGGCTGTCGTCGCGGCCATAGCCCATGGCCTGGTCCTGCAGGTCGCACTCGCCGCCCTGGTCGCAGATCGGGCAATCCAGCGGGTGGTTGATGAGCAGGAACTCCATCACCCCTTCGCGGGCCTTCTTGACCATCGGGGTCTTGGTGAAGATCTCCTGGCCCTCGGCGGCCGGCAGGGCGCACGACGCCTGCGGCTTGGGCGGGCCGGGCTTCACCTCGACCAGGCACATGCGGCAGTTGCCGGCGATGCTCAGCCGCTCGTGATAGCAGAAGCGCGGGATCTCTTCCCCGGCCAGTTCCGCCACCTGCAGAACCGTCATGCCGGGCTCGAACTCGACCTCGACGCCGTTGACCTTGGCGATTGCCATAATCGTTTACTCCGCCGCGATCAGCTTGGCGCCCTGCACGTGCAGGCGACCGCTACGATAGGATGCGATCCGATCCTCCACCTCGTGGCGGAAGTGACGGAACAGGCCCTGGATCGGCCAGGCGGCCGCGTCGCCCAGGGCGCAGATGGTGTGACCCTCGACCTGGGTCGTGACGTCCAGCAGGGTGTCGATCTCTTTCGGATCGGCCTCGCCGGTGGCCATGCGCTCCATGACCCGCCACATCCAGCCAGTGCCTTCGCGGCACGGCGTGCACTGGCCGCAGCTCTCGTGCTTGTAGAAGTACGACAGGCGAGCGATGGCGCGGACCAGGTCGGTGGACTTGTCCATGACGATCACGGCGGCGGTGCCCAGGCCCGACTTCAGGTTCCGCAGGGCGTCGAAGTCCATCGGCAGGTCTTCGCACTGCTCGGCGGGGATCATCGGCACCGACGATCCGCCCGGGATCACGGCCTTCAGATTGCCCCAGCCGCCGCGGATGCCGCCGCAGTGGTCTTCCATCAGCTGACGGAAGGGGATGCTCATGGCTTCTTCGACGTTGCAGGGCAGGTTCACGTGGCCCGAGACGCAGAACAGCTTGGTGCCGGCGTTGTTCGGACGGCCGAAACCGGCGAACCACGACGCGCCGCGGCGCAGGATCGTGCCGGCGACGGCGATCGACTCGACGTTGTTGACCGTGGTCGGCATACCGTAGAGGCCCGCGCCGGCCGGGAACGGCGGCTTCAGGCGCGGCTGGCCCTTCTTGCCTTCCAGGCTTTCCAGCAGGGCCGTCTCTTCGCCGCAGATATAGGCGCCGGCCCCGTGGTGGACGTAGAGCTCGAAGTCCCAGCCGTGGACGTTGTTCTTGCCGATCAGCTTGGCCTCGTAGGCCTGCTTGATCGCGGCTTCCAGCACCTCGCGCTCGCGGACGTATTCGCCGCGGATGTAGATGTAGCAAGCGTGGGCCAGCATGGCGCGCGAGGCGATCAGGCAGCCTTCGATCAGGAGGTGCGGGTCATGCCGCATGATCTCCCGGTCCTTGCAGGTGCCCGGCTCGGACTCGTCGGCGTTGACGACCAGGTAGTGCGGACGGCCGTCCTTCACTTCCTTGGGCATGAACGACCACTTCAGGCCGGTGCCGAAGCCCGCCCCGCCCCGGCCGCGGAGGCCGGAGTTCTTCATGTTGTCGATGATCCAGTCGCGCCCGGCGTCCAGGATGTCCTTGGTGCCATTCCAGCAGCCGCGCTTCTTCGCGCCCTCGAGGCCCCAATCCTGGAGACCGTAGAGGTTCGTGAAGATGCGGTCCTTGTCTTCGAGGATACCGACCATGACTCAGCTTTGCGGATCGAATGGATGGGCGCGCACATAGCGCGTCCGACGAATGATGACATAGGCGAAAAGCGACCAGGCGGCGCCTATCACCAGGAAAGCGACGGGAACGGCCCAGCCGGGCGCCCCCTGGCCCATCCGGCCCCAGATCAGGAGCAGCGCCCCGATCAGGGAGCCGAGCAGGCCCGCGATGCGCTCGTTGCGGTAAAGACCACGAATGGTGTTCACGTACGCGGCGCGCTTGGCCAGGAGTTCGGAATCGTCGGTCACGACGCCCTGCCCTCCTCATCCTGCTTGGCGGCCTTCATCCAGCCCAGGATGAACCAGATCTGCGCGCCCAGCCCGACGGCGATGGCGCCGATGAACACCGGCGCCAGCCAGACCTGCTTGAAGGCGACGTAGCCAATGATCGACGCGCCGGCCAGCACGAAGCAGACCGCGTCGATGGCGAACATCGCGGTCAGTCGCTTCTTCTGGATGGCGTCGGCGTGTTGCATCAGGCCGTCGGCTCCGTCTTCGGGGCCTTTTTCGGCTTCTCGGGCAGGTTCGGGATCTTGATCTTCTTGGCCGCCGAGCCGTCGTACAGCTTCGGATCGGTCAGGGTCTGGATCTTGCCCTTCGGCTCCGACGCGCCGCGGCCTTCATAGCTGCCCGGCTTGGGCGACTTGCCGGCGGCGAAGTCGTCGAGGATCTGGGCCAGGCTCTCCGGCGTCAGGTCCTCGTAGTAGTAGTCGTTGATGGCGGCCATCGGCGCGTTGCAGCACGCGCCCAGGCACTCGACCTCTTCCCAGCTGAACTTGCCGTCGGCCGAAACCTCGTGGGCCTCGCCGATCTTGGCCTTCAGCACGGCCTTCAGGTCTAGCGCGCCGCGCAGCTGGCACGGCGTGGTGCCGCACAGCTGGACGAAGGCGACCTTGCCGACCGGCTGCAGCTGGAACATCACGTAGAAGGTGGCGACCTCCAGCACGCGGATGACCGGCATCTGAAGCTGCTTGGCGATCTCCTGGATGGCGGGCTCGGAGACCCAGCCTTCCTGCTTCTGGGCCAGCCACAGCATCGGGATCACAGCCGACTGCTTGCGCTCGGCGGGGTACTTGGCCTTCCACCAGTCGGCCTTGGCCTGGCTGTCCTTCGAGAAGGCGAAGCTGGCGGGTTGCTCTTTAGCGAGACGACGGACGCTCATCGGGCGAAATCCACGCGGGCGATCTTGTCGCCCCTGAAGGTGTAGATGGCGGCGACCTGGAACGGCGCGTCGCCGTTGCCGCGATCGACGTGCTCGTGGTCGATCACGTTCGAGCCGACCACGATGCGGTTGAGGAGCTTGGCCTTGTTGTTCGGGAACTGCGCGAACGCGGCCTCGTACCAGGCGCGATAGGCCTCGATGCCCGTGCGCGCCACGTCGCCGTTCAGGCCGGCGACCACGACGTCGTCGGTGAAATGGGCGCAGTGAGCGTCCAGGTCCTGGGCGTTGTAGGCGTCCAGCTGGGCCTGAGCGATGTCGACCAGGCTCACCGGTCCACCTCGCCGAACACGATGTCGAGCGAGCCCAGGATGGCCGAGACGTCGGCCAGCTGGTGGCCGCGGTTCATCCAGTCCATGGCGGCCAGGTGCGAGAAGCCCGGAGCCTTGATCTTGCAGCGGTACGGCTTGTTGGTGCCGTTGCTGACCACATAGACGCCGAACTCGCCCTTGGGCGCTTCGACGGCCGCGTAGACCTCGCCTTCCGGCGTGCGGAAGCCTTCGGTGTAGAGCTTGAAGTGGTGGATCAGGGCTTCCATCGACCGCTTCATCTCGGCGCGGCGCGGCGGAGCCACCTTGTTGTCCTCGGTCATCACCGGGCCGGGCGTGGCGCGCAGCATGGCGACGGCCTGCAGGATGATCTTGGTCGACTCGCGCATCTCTTGCATGCGGCACAGGTAGCGATCGTAGCAGTCGCCGTTCTTGCCCAGCGGGATGTCGAACTCGAAGTCGTTGTAGTTCTCGTAGGGCTGGCTGCGGCGCAGGTCCCAGGCCAGGCCCGAGCCGCGCACCATCACGCCCGAGAAACCCCAGGCCAGCGCGTCTTCCTTGGTCACCACGCCGATGTCGACGTTGCGCTGCTTGAAGATGCGGTTGTCGGTGATCAGGCCCTCGATGTCGTCGCAGATCTTGGGGAAAGCCTTCGCCCAGGTCTCGATGTCGTCGATCAGCGACGGGGTCAGGTCCTGGTGGACGCCGCCCGGACGGAAATAGTTGGCGTGCAGGCGAGCGCCGCAGGCGCGCTCGTAGAACACCATCAGCTTCTCGCGCTCCTCGAAGCCCCAGAGCGGCGGCGTCAGGGCGCCGACGTCCATGGCCTGGGTCGTCACGTTCAGCAGGTGGTTCAGGACGCGGCCGATCTCGCAGAACAGCACGCGCACGATCTGGCCGCGCTTGGGCACTTCGACGCCCAGCAGCTTCTCGATGGCCAGGCAGAACGCATGTTCCTGGTTCATCGGCGCCACGTAGTCGAGGCGGTCGAAGTACGGGATGTTCTGGAGGTAGGTGCGGGCCTCCATCAGCTTCTCGGTGCCGCGATGCAGCAGGCCGATGTGCGGATCGACGCGTTCGACGATCTCGCCGTCCAGCTCCAGCACCAGGCGCAGCACGCCGTGCGCGGCCGGATGCTGCGGGCCGAAGTTGATGTTGAACTTGCGGACCGGGGTTTCCGGCACGGCCGGCAGCGACGGCTTGTCGTGGAAGAAGTCCGTCGCCGCGGCGGGAGAATTGGAACCAGTCATGACTCTTACGCGTCCCCTGCCCGCTTCTCGGCCTTCTCGTCGCCCGGCAGGGCATACTTGGCGCCCTCCCACGGAGACAGGAAGTCGAACGCACGGAACTCGGTGATCTTCACGGGCTCGTAGACCACGCGCTTCAGCTCGTCGTCGTAGCGGACCTCGACATAGCCCGTCATCGGGAAGTCCTTCCGCAGCGGGTGGCCGTGGAAGCCGTAGTCCGTCAGGATCCTGCGCAGGTCGGGGTGACCGTCGAAGAAGATCCCGTACATGTCGAAGGCTTCGCGCTCGAACCAGTCGGCCACCGGGAAGACCGGGGTCGCGCTGGGGACGGCGGTGTMCTCGTCGGTCTGGACCTTGAAGCGCACGCGATGGTTCTTCACCAGCGACAGCAGGTGGTAGACCACGTCGAACCGGCGCTCGCGCTCCGGATAGTCGACGCCCGTCAGGTCCACCAGCTGGTGGAAGCGGTAGTCGGGGTGGTCGCGCAGGAAGGTCAGGGCCTGGACCACGCGATTGGCCGGGCCCAGCAGGTTCAGCTCGCCGAACGCCACGTGGAACGCGGTGATCGCGCCGGCCGAATTGGCGACGATCGCCTGGCCCAGCGTCTCAAGCGGCGACAGGGCCGGAACTTCGGCCTCGGTGACAGTCACGTCGGTCATCGCTCGATCGTCCCCGTGCGACGGATCTTCTTCTGGAGCTGCAGCACGCCGTAGACCAGGGCCTCGGCGGTGGGCGGGCAGCCCGGCACGTAGATGTCGATCGGCACCACGCGGTCGCAGCCGCGCACGACGCTGTAGCTGTAATAGTAGTAGCCGCCGCCGTTGGCGCAGCTGCCCATCGAGATGACGTAGCGGGGCTCGGGCATCTGGTCGTAGACCTTGCGCAGAGCCGGGGCCATCTTGTTGGTCAGGGTGCCGGCGACGATCATCACGTCCGACTGACGCGGGCTGGCGCGCGGCGCGAAGCCGTAGCGCTCCAGGTCGTAGCGCGGCATGGCCGAGTGCATCATCTCGACGGCGCAGCACGCCAGGCCGAAAGTCATCCACATCAAGCTGCCGGTGCGGGCCCAGGTGATCAGGTCGTCGGCGGCCGCCGTGACGAAGCCCTTGTCGGCCAGTTGGCCCGACAGGCCGTCGAAATAGGGGTCGTGCAGCTTGGGGTCATAGCCCTGCACCGTCGACCGCGCGGCCGAGCCGGCGGGAACGAGGGGCGAGCTGGGCGCCGAGCCGGTGGGGGGAACGATCACTCCCATTCGAGGGCGCCCTTCTTCCATTCGTAGATGAAGCCGACGGTCAGAACGCCCAGGAAGACCATCATCGACCAGAAGGCGAAGGCGGCCACGTCGTGCGGCAGCTTCATCAGCGAAACGGCCCACGGGAACAGGAAGGCCACTTCCAGGTCGAAGATGATGAACAGGATCGAGACCAGATAGAACCGGACGTCGAACTTCATGCGCGCGTCGTCGAAAGCGTTGAAGCCGCATTCGTAGGCGGACAGCTTTTCAGGGTCCGGCGCCTTGGGGGCGAGCACCGCGGCCGCGAGGATGAAGACGATGCCGATGACCGCCGCGATCCCTAGGAAGATCACGATCGGCAGATACTGGAGAAGGAAGGCGTTCATGACAGCCCTTGGCTTGAATCGAGCGGGTTGTAGCTCAGTGTCGCCAAGGCTTCAAACGCCTCGGACACATTGAGAAACGGTCGCAACTAGGTCTCCCCTTACCTAACGTCGATCTGCCGGATCGGGGCCGGCCCGCCCGCCGATCCACACGAAATCGCGGCCGCTCCGGCGACGTTTGATCTCTTCTTCGATATGGCCGTTGACACGAGTCTTCGCCCGACATATCAGACGCCCCTCGCCGAACGGCGGGTCGCACTTCGCTTCGGCGGAGCCAGATGCGGATGTAGCTCAGTTGGTTAGAGCGCCGGCCTGTCACGCCGGAGGTCGCGGGTTCAAGTCCCGTCATTCGCGCCACCTTCCCTGAAGTTGGCCGCACCCACCGCCAGTTTGGCTTAAGGAACGACCGCGCCGGACACTCGTTCGCGCCCGACGCGGATGTAGCTCAGTTGGTTAGAGCGCCGGCCTGTCACGCCGGAGGTCGCGGGTTCAAGTCCCGTCATTCGCGCCACTTCCTTCCGTCCTCGACACGAAAATCCAAATCCCGCCCCTGGGCCCCCGCCCAGGGATTCGCCGCGCCTCAATAGAATCGCGGAATCGGCCCCGGATGCGGGGTCGGCTGATCGAACTCGAAGAACTCCTCGTCGACATAGCACCAGCCCCAGCCTTCCGGCGGGTCATAACCTTCGATGATCGGGTGGCCGGTGGCCTTGAAATGCTTGGTGGCGTGCTTGTTCTTCGACTGGTCGCAGCAGCCGACATGCCCGCAGGTCCGGCAAAGCCGCAGATGCAGCCAGGCGTCGCCCGTCTTCAGGCACTCCTCGCAACCGGCCGTTCCGGGCGTCACGTCCTGGATCTGATCCAGATGGGTGCACTTCAGCGCCATGAGCGTCTCCGTTCGCCGCCCGGGCGGCGCGATTGTCCACGACGATTCCTGCGCCGATCGCCACGTCGACGCTAGTACGAACCGGTCGCCTTGAGGTTCGCGCCTCGCGTTCCGATCTAGCGTGCATGTCGCACGCTCATCCCCTGCCCTTTTCCGTCCTCGACCTGGCCCCCGTTCCGCAAGGAACCGCCGTCGGCCAAGCCCTCCACAACAGCCTGGACCTGGCCCGCCACGCCGAGCGGCTGGGCTATCACCGCTACTGGCTGGCCGAGCACCACAACATGCCGGGAATCGCCAGCGCCGCGACCGCCGTGGTCATCGGCCACGTGGCTGCGGGCACCTCGACGATCCGGGTCGGCTCGGGCGGGGTGATGCTGCCCAACCACGCGCCGCTGATGGTGGCCGAGGCCTTCGGCACCCTGGCCGCCCTGTATCCCGGCCGCATAGACCTGGGCCTGGGCCGCGCGCCGGGCACCGACCAGGCCACCATGAGGGCCCTGCGCCGCTACATGGGCGCGGTCGACAGCTTCGCCCAGGACGTCGTCGAGCTGCAGGCCTGGTTCAAGCCGGCCCAGCCGGGCCAGTCCGTGCGCGCCGTACCGGGCGAAGGCCAGGACGTGCCGCTGTGGCTGCTGGGCTCCAGCACCTACAGCGCCCAGCTGGCGGCCGCCCTGGGCCTGCCCTTCGCCTTCGCCGCCCACTTCGCGCCCGACCAGCTGATGGAGGCCATCGCCATCTACCGGCGGACCTTCAAGCCGTCGGAAGCCCTGGCCCAGCCCTATGTGCTGGTCTGCATCGGGGTCTGCGCGGCCGACACCGACGAGGAGGCCCGCCGCCTGTTCACGTCCAGTCAGCAGCAGTTCGTGGCGCTGAGGCGCGGCAATCCCGGCCTGCTGCCGCCGCCGGTCGACGACATTCGCGACGTGGCCTCGGAATCAGAGATCGCGGGCCTGGACCATACCTTCCGCTATTCGGCGATCGGCTCGCCCGAGACGGTCCGCGCCAAGATCCAGAAGGTGCTGGACGCCACCGGCGCCGACGAACTGATGGCCGCCTCGCAGATCCACGACCACGCGGCGCGGAAACGGTCCTACGAGATCCTGGCCGAGGTGCGCGGCCGGCTGACCCAGGCCGCGGCCTAGTTCAAGCCGACCAGTTCGAGGGCCGGCTGGGCCGTGTCCTCGAACGCCGCGCACCCCGTCAGGCGGCCGTAGATCGCCGACAGCTTGCGGAACACCGGGTCCCAGCCGTGCCGCAGCTCGGCCCGCAGGCGGGCGGCCTGGCCCAGGGCCACGATGTCGCGCGCGAACACCGACTCCACCGCCTCGGCGAAGGCGCGGGCTTCCGAGGCCGTGGCCAGGGCGCCGACGGTCTCGTCCACGGATTCGGCCACGCCGCCGGCCGCCACGCCGATCACCGGCAGGCCGCAGGCCATGGCCTCCAGCACGATCAGGCCGAAGGGTTCGTTGTCGTTGGCGTGGACGAAGGCGTCGCAGCCGGCCAGCACGGCGGCCAGGCTCTGCGGGTCGCGCTGGTAGTCCATGCAGATCACCCGGTCGCTGGACGGCGCGCCGCCGCCGGCGCCCACKAACAGCAGCACATAGGGGTCGCCCAGGCGCTCGACCGCCTCGACCAGGACATCCAGCTTCTTCTCGCGGGCCGGACGCCCGGCGAACACCAGGATGCGATGGCGGCTGGTCAGGCCCAGGCGCCGGCGCAGGGCCTCGCGGTCGCCGCGATGGGGATTGAAGATCTCGGTGTCGACGCCCAGCGGCAGGCCGATCGCGTCCTTGACGCCCGCCTCGATCAGCCGGCCGGCGATGAACTGGCTGGGGGCCACGGCCTGGTCGAACTGACTGTAGATCGCCGCCCAGCGTTTCTGGACCGGCTTCTCGGCCCACTCGCCGATGTGCAGGGCCGCCAGGGCGCCCAGGTCGGTGTGGCAGAAGCCCACCACGGGCACGCCCAGGGCGTCGCCGGCCTTCAGGGCCGCCAGGCCCGGGGTGTACGGATCACCGGCCTCGATGATGTCGGGACGCTGGCGGATCAGCCGCTCCATCCAGGCGTTCTTGACCACCGGCCAGCGATAGCCGTCGCCGAACGGCAGCGGGGCCGCGTAGATCGAAACCCGTCCGTGACCGTCATGCGCGTCGCGCGGACCGGGCACCACCAGGGTGTGGCGGACCTGCGGCCGATTCGCCGCGATCCAGGTCCGCTTCGAGTTCAGGTAGCGGCGCACGCCGCCGCTGCGGGGCGCGTACAGCATGGTGGTGTCGACCAGCCTGATCGGCTTTCCGGCGGACCGGACCGCCTTGAACAGGGGTTCTTCCGCCTCGCCGAACGTCGAGAGCTGATCAAACCGCAAATCCATCACGCCGGAAACCTCGCTTGTCAGCCGCGTCCGTCGTGACGGTCGCAGAGCCTTAAGACACTCACGGGGACGGAGGTTCCTCCGAAGCTGAACCGGTGTCCAGCGCTCGCAGTACGCCACGGCGCGAGAGGGCCTCGCGCAGCAGCATTTCGACCTGGGCGTTCACGCTACGCAGTTCGGCCGCCGCGAGGGCTTCGACGGCGGCCAGCACCTCGGGACGCACACGCATCAGAAACGCGCGGCGGCCGCTTTTCGGCGACTCTGGGGGGGACGCGGGCACCGGATCAGCCGTAGAGCGTGCCGGTGTTGACCACGGGCTGGGCCTCCCGGTCGGCGCAGAGCACCACCAGCAGGTTCGAGACCATCGCCGCCCGCCGCTCGTCGTCCAGGACGACGACGTCGCGCTCGCTCAGCTGCTGCAGGGCGTGCTCGACCATGCCGACCGCGCCGGCGACGATCGTGCGGCGGGCCGCCAGCACCGCCTCGGCCTGCTGACGCTTGAGCATCGAGCCGGCGATCTCGGGCGCATAGGCCAGGTGCATCAGGTGCGCCTCGTCGATCGCCACCCCGGCCACGGCGATCCGGGTGCGCAGGTCCTTCTCCAGGCGGTCGCCCACATGGGCCGCGTCGGCCCGCAGGGTGGGTTCGCCGCTGTCGTCGTGATCGTAGGCGTAGTGCGAGGCGGTCTCGCGCAGGCCGGTCTCGATCTGGATGTTCACGAAGGTCACGTAGTCGTCGACGTCGAACAGGGCCTGGGCGGTGTCCGACACGCGCCAGACGATGTTGGCCGCGATCTCGATCGGGTTGCCGCGCTTGTCGTTGACCTTCAACGTCTCGCTGGTGACGTTGCGCACCCGCAGGCTGATCTTCTTGCGGCCGTACCACGGCAACACCCAGCGCAGGCCGGTCCGGCGATCGGTGCCGACATAGGTCCCGAACAGGGTGACGACATAGGCCTCGTTCGGCTGCAGCGAATAGAAGCCGCAGCTGGTCAGCAGGAACAGCACGATCAGCCCCGCCCCGCCCAGGACGCCGGGAGGCCCGCCAAGCTTGAAGCACCAGACGGCGGCGATCAGCATCAGGGGAAGCGACAGCAGCGGCAGCCCGCCGCCGATCCCGCCAAAGGCGCGTTCGGTCGATCGGTTGATATTCGGCGCGTCGGACATGGAGCCCTCCAGGGTTGATGTCAAAATGATATCACTTTGATCGCTTATGGCAAGGCTCGCCTGGACCGCGTAGGCAGGGAACGCGGATGCGGTCGGGAGTTCTGATGGCGCGGTTTCTCTTCACCACCTGGGAAGGTGGCGGCCACGTGCAGCCCATGCTGCTGGTCGCCCGCGATCTGGCGGCGCGCGGCCACGCCGTGTTGGTCCTCAGTGATCCCTGCAACGCGCCGGACGCCGCGGCCCTGGACGTGCCCTTCAACGCCTGGACGACCGCCCCCTTCCAGACCGGCAAGACCCGCGATGACGACCGCCTGAAGGACCACGAGGCCGACAACCCGCTGGCGGTCATCCAGCGCCTGCTGGACCGCGTGATGGCCGGCCCCGCCCTCGCCTACGCCACCGACACCCTGGCGACGATCGACGCCTTCGCGCCGGACGTCGTCGTCTCGCAGGAGCTGCTGCTGGGCCCGATGGCGGCGGCGGAGGTCCGCGGCCTGCCGCTGGCCCTGCTGGCGGCCAATGTCTGGTCGCTGCCGACCCTGCCCGGCGCGCCGCCGTTCGGGGCGGGCATGCTGCCGGCGACCAGCGACGAGGAACGCGGCATGCACGCCATGGTCGGCCAGATGAGCCGGACCTTCTTCCAGGCCGGCCTGCCCGACCTGAACGCCGCGCGCGCCGCCCTGGGCCTGGCGCCGCTGGACGACCTGTTCGCCCAACTGGATGTCGCCCAGGCCATCCTGCTGGCCACCAGCAAGGCCTTCGACTTCGCGCCCGATCCCCTGCCCGCTCCCTTCGCCCATGTCGGCCCCTACCTGGCCGATCCGGCCTGGGCTCGGCCGTTCACGCCGCCGCCCGGCGACGCGCCGCTGGTGGTGGTGTCGTTCTCCAGCCTCTACCAGGCGCAGGAGCCGGCCCTGCGGGCGGTGATCGACGCTCTGGGCCAACTGCCGGTGCGCGGCGTGGTGACCACAGGCCCGACCATCGATCCCGCCGAGTTCGCGGCCCCCGCCAACGTCGCTGTCGTCCGCAGCGCCCCGCACGGCGCCCTGCTGAAGGACACGGCCTTATTCGTAACCCACGCCGGCCACGGCTCGACCCTGCGACCGCTGACGGCCGGCGTCCCGCTGCTGTGCCTGCCGATGGGTCGCGACCAGAACGACAACGCCGCCCGCGTCGCCCATCGCGGCGCCGGCCTGACCCTGCCGGCCGACGCGAGCCCGGACGCCATCGTCGCGGCTGTGCGCCGCCTGCTGGACGAACCCGGGTTCAAGGCCGCCGCCGAGGCCCTGGGCGCGGCCATCCGCGCCGACGAAGCCGCGCGCGACGCGGCGGCCAAGCTCGAGGCGCTGGCCCCCTAGTCGTCGGCGATCTCGATCCGGACATCACCGCCGGGGGATTTGGCGCCGAAGGCCAGCAGGCGCTCGCCCTCTTCCGCCAGGGCCTTGGCGACAGGCCTGGCGACCTTGGCGAACAGCTCCACATGCAGGACCGAGGCCGCCTTGCCGTCCTCGATGCGCCAGCGCCCCGCCGTGAAGCCGTCGACCAGCACGGCCGCGCGCACGACGCCGTTGACCGTGTAGAGCCGGCGCTTGTGCTCGGCCGACATGATCCGGGTCCGGTCATCGTGGCCCAGCAGCACGTTGTCGAACTCGCCCAGGAAACGGACCGGCGCTTCGGCGTCGCCCGCCGGCCGCTCGGCCTCGGGCAGGTCGAACAGCTCCGCGTCGTCTTCGCCCCGGAAGACCGCCAGCGACGGTCGGAGCGTGTCGAAGACCGGCGCCAGGCGCGTGAGCCCCAGCCAGGCCTGGGCGTCGGCGACGCTGGCAGGGCCGAACGCCGCCAGATAGCGCCGCACCAGGTCCTCGAGTGTCAGGCTCGGCTCGGGCGCTTCGAGCCGATCGGCCATCGCCGCCAGGGTCGGCTGCCCGCCGCGTCCCCACAGGCCGCGCGGGGGTAATTGCAGCATCGGCAGATGGACACGCGCCGCCATGGCCAAGGCCTGGGGATCGCGATCGGGCCAGTGCGCCGCCAGGGCGTCGCGCAACTGGGCCGTGGTGAGCGGCCCCTGGCGCAGCAGGCCCCGCGCGGTCGTGGCGACCTTGTGGGGGTCCAGTCCCGCCAGGGCGCGGCCGTAGACACCGCCCTCGGTCAGGGCCCGGTCAAGACCACGCTGGATCAGCGGCCGGATCGCCGCGAAATCGGCCGCCATCGCCACATGCAGCGTGCCGCGCATCAGGGTCCCGCGCGCGACGCCGAGATCCTCGAGCCGGACCGACAGGTCCTGGGGCGTGAAGGCCTTCAAGCGAGTCCACAGGGCGAAATAGGGCGCGGCGGCGGCCTGGG
The DNA here is from genome assembly GCF_056665975.1 of Caulobacter sp. 05T431. Classification (NCBI taxonomy): domain Bacteria; kingdom Pseudomonadati; phylum Pseudomonadota; class Alphaproteobacteria; order Caulobacterales; family Caulobacteraceae; genus Caulobacter; species Caulobacter sp. 05T431. The sequence goes on from NZ_JBFTKU010000018.1 coordinate 56,471, forward strand.
CCTGCAGTGCGACCAGCCGGTCCAGCGCCTGGGGCACGGAGAGGTCGGCGCGCGCCAATAGGTGCTGCCGCGCCAGCAACGCCCGGTTCAACGCCCGCTGTTTCAGCATCTCCGCCATCCGCCCAGCCTAGGCCGGCCCAGCCGCCGGCCCGCTGTCGGCAAGCGGCGTCGCGAACGTCACGCGATAGAAGGCCGTCGCCCGCCCTTCGACGCCGAAGTCGTTGCCGGTGCTGAGCAGCAGGTCGCGATCCGAGAGCAGCGCCAGGCCTTCCAGGTCGGCCTCGATCTGGGGCCAGTMGTCGGTCGACAGCACAAGGGTCTTGGTCAGGACCGGCGAATCCAGGGTCACGCGATAGAGCTTCGTGGTCGCCGAGATCCGCTCGAGCACCAGCAGGTCGCCGCCGCCCAGCGATACGGCTTCCGAGATCTTCAGGTCGTCCGCCCCGACGGGTCCCGCCTCGGCGTCGCGACGGAAGGTCTCCGGCGCGTCGAACGGATAGAAATGCTCGGCCAGCGGCGCCCCGGTGCGGGCGTCCAGCGTCCAGAGCCGGGCGCGTCCCAGCCCCCTGGCGTCGACCTCGTCTTCCGGTGCGAGCGGGCTTTGCAGGATGACGTGCAGCCGCGTCTCGTCCGGCGACAGGGCCAGGGCCTCGAAGCCGCGGTTCAGGCGTCGGCGCGCGGACAGGGCTGGAAGCACGTCCTCGACACGATAGGCCGCCCCCGCCAGGGCCGCGCCCTCGCCTTCCGGGACCCAGCGCGCCTGGACCACGCCGTCGGCCGCCACGACCAGGATCGAGGGGCCGTATTCGTCGGCCACCCGGAACGTCCCGTCGGCCAGGGCCGCCACGCTTTCGGTGTCGCCGCCGGTCAGGCTGTGGCCCAGGGCGACGCCGGACAGGTCGAAGGCCGGCTCCATGGCCGCCATGTCGCCGCCGGGACCGGGAAGACCGTCGAAGCCCACGCCCCTCGCGTCGCGCAGGGGCAGCACCTTGAGGCACGCGACCGCGTCGCTCTCGACGCGCAGCTGGGCCAGCATCGGACCGATCGCCGGACGCGGCATGATCTTGGCCCCCTCCCGGCCGGCCAGGCCCGACAGGTGCGTCAGGCCATGATCCTCGACCGCCGGCCCGATCTTGATGTTGGGACCGCGATCCCCGATCGCCCAGACCACGCCCGGCGGATCGCCCGCCCGGCGCGCCAGGCCCGAACCCAGGCCCAGGGTGATGTTCAGGCGTCCGCGCGGCGTCTCGACCTTGTCGAGGGCATGGTCCGTCCAGTTCAGTCGGGTGACGGTGATCGCGGGATCGGGAGCGGCCATGCCCGATCAGTGCGGGCGGCGAAGGCGAAAGTCCATCGCCGGTGATCTTGGTGGGCGGTGAGGGGATCGAACCCCCGACCCTCTCGGTGTAAACGAGACGCTCTACCGCTGAGCTAACCGCCCCAAGGCCAATCGGACCTAAGCCTGTTCAGGTCCGTTCGAGGCGGACGAAGCCAAGACGGACGAGGATGTGGGAGATACCCCGTCCGCCCAGGAAAGTCCTGCATAGAAAAAGGCGGGACGCCGTCGGGCGTCCCGCCCTTCCAAATCTTGTACTGGATCAGCCGTTCAGCGTGGTCTTCAGACCTTCGCCGACCTGGAACCGGGCGGTCTTCGACGCCGGACGGTTCACGGTCTCGCCGGTGCGCGGGTTGCGCGCGGTGCCCGCGGCGCGGGCGACGGCCTTGAAGGTGCCGAAGCCGACCAGACGCACGTCCTGGCCCGATTTCAGCGAACTGGTGACCGCGTCGATGAAAGCTTCGAGAGCGTCCTTAGCCTGGTTCTTGTTGATGCCCGCCTTTTCGGCGATCGCCGTGACGAGTTCGGCCTTTGTGGTCATGTTCTTCTCCCAGCATGAAAGCGGCGGCGCCGGCTTCAGCTCACGCCGCTTCGCTMGACCGGGAGTATGCGGGGTTCAGACGGCCCGTCAAACGAAGGCGGCGCGGAAAATCTCCGCGCCGCCTAAGTTATCAACAATAAGTTACTGTTAGTGGGTCAGAACAGCGTCACTGTCGCCGTCGTCGACCTTCGCAGTTGCAGCAATCGGCTCATCCTCTTCACTCCACTCGATTGGCGTCAGCGGCCCCGTGAGGGCGTGCTTCAGCACTTCATCGGCCGTGGAGACCGGGATGATTTCCAGTCCGTCCTTCACGCTTTGCGGGACGTCGGCCAGGTCCTTCTCGTTCTCCTGAGGGATCAGGACCGTCTTCACGCCGGAGCGCAGGGCGGCCAGCAGCTTTTCCTTCAGGCCGCCGATCGCGGTGACCCGGCCGCGCAGGGTGATCTCGCCGGTCATGGCGATGTCCTTGCGGATCGGGATGCCGGTCAGAACCGAGACCATGGCCGTGACCATGGCGGCGCCGGCCGACGGACCGTCCTTCGGCGTCGCGCCGTCAGGCACGTGCACGTGGACGTCGGTCTTCTCGAACACCGGCGGCTTGACGCCGAACTGCAGGGCCCGCGAGCGGACATAGCTGTGAGCCGCCGAGATCGACTCCTTCATCACTTCCTTGAGGTTGCCGGTGACCGTCATGCGGCCCTTGCCCGGCATCTTCACGGCTTCGATGGTCAGGATGTCGCCGCCGAACTCCGTCCAGGCCAGACCGGTGACGATGCCGACCTGGTCGACTTCGTCGGTCTCGCCGTAGCGGTACTTGCGGACGCCGGCGTACTTGGCCAGGCGCTCGTCGTCGATCGTGATCGAGGCCAGCTTCTCGCGCGCCAGGTCACGGACCGTCTTGCGGGCCAGGGCGCCCAGTTCCCGCTCCAGCGACCGCACGCCGGCTTCCCGGGTGTAGTAGCGGATCAGGTCGCGGATGGCCTTTTCCGGCACGACGAATTCCGACGACTTTAGGCCGTGGTCCTTCATCTGCTTGGGCAGGACGTGACGCTTGGCGATCTCGACCTTCTCGTCCTCGGTGTAGCCGGGGATGCGGATGATCTCCATGCGGTCCAGCAGGGGCTGGGGCATGTTGAGGCTGTTGGCCGTGGTGACGAACATCACCTGGCTCAGGTCGTAGTCGACTTCCAGATAGTGGTCGCCGAACGTCGAGTTCTGAGCCGGGTCCAGCACCTCGAGCAGGGCCGAAGACGGGTCGCCGCGATAGTCGCTGCCCATCTTGTCGATCTCGTCCAGCAGGACGAAGGCGTTGGTGGTCTTCGCCTTCTTCATGGTCTGGATGATCTTGCCGGGCATCGAGCCGATGTAGGTGCGGCGGTGACCGCGGATCTCGGCCTCGTCGCGCACGCCGCCCAGCGAGATGCGGGCGAACTCGCGACCGGTCGCCTTGGCCAGCGAGCGGCCCAGCGAGGTCTTGCCGACGCCCGGAGGGCCGACCAGGCACAGGATCGGGCCCTTCAGCGAGTTCGTGCGCGCCTGGACGGCCAGGTACTCAAGGATGCGCTCCTTGACCTTCTCCAGGCCGTAGTGGTCCTCCTCGAGGATCGCCTCGGCCTCGACCAGGTCGATCTTCTTGGTCTTGGCCTTGCCCCACGGGATCGACAGCATCCAGTCCAGATAGTTCCGGACCACGGTGCTTTCGGCCGACATCGGGCTCATGTTGCGCAGCTTCTTCAGTTCGCCCTCGGCCTTGGCCCGGGCTTCCTTGGAAAGCTTGGTCTTCTTGATGCGCTTCTCGAGCTCGATCAGCTCGTCGCGCTGATCGTCAGGGTCGCCCAGCTCGCGCTGGATCGCCTTCATCTGCTCGTTCAGATAGTACTCGCGCTGGGTCTTCTCCATCTGGCGCTTCACGCGCGAGCGGATCTTCTTCTCGACCTGCAGCACCGAGATCTCGCCCTCCATCAGGGCGAAGACCTTCTCCAGGCGCTTCACGACGTCGAAGATTTCCAGCAGGTGCTGCTTGTCGCCGATCTTGACCGACAGGTGGGCCGAGATGCTGTCGGCCAGCTTGCCCGGCTCGGCGATCTGCGGGATCGAGGCCAGGGCCTCGGGCGGCACCTTCTTGTTCAGTTTGACGTAGTTCTCGAACTGCTCGACGACCGCGCGCGACAGCGCCTCGGCCTCGGGGCCAACGCCCTGGTCCTCGTTCACCTCGCCGACCTGGGCCTCGTAATAGGCCTCCTGGTCGGTGAAGCGCACGACGGCCGCGCGGCCCTTGCCCTCGACCAGCACCTTCACGGTGCCGTCGGGCAGTTTCAGCAGTTGCAGAACGGTGGCCAGCACGCCGACGTCATAGATGTCGGCGGGGGCCGGATCGTCGTCGGCCGAGTTCTTCTGGGTGACCAGAAGGATCTCCTTGCCGCCGCGCATCACCTCTTCGAGGGCGCGAACTGACTTGTCACGCCCGACGAACAACGGGACCACCATGTGCGGGAACACAACGATATCCCGCAGGGGCAGCACAGGAAGCGTACGAATCTCAGACATGATGCTTTCTACTCCTGGCCGGCGCGTTGCACTCACGCTCGGCCACGCGGGCCGCCGTCACCCAGACGATGCGCCTGAGTCGTACGACCCGTCCGCTCGGGACTGAGCGGATGTTCGTTATTTATGTGGACCTTTTGCAACACGGTTCAAGCACACTCGCCTCGTAGCGGCGACGGGTCGCGGTCGAGCGGCCAAGGTGCAATGCACATGCCCCTCCGGCGGCTCGACAATGCATGATCCGTGCTGTCCACGGCTCCGGCGCGCCCAAGTTTCACCGAACGCGGTTCAAACGGTCGCGCCCCGCGGGCCGAGCGTGACAACGGACAAAGGTCTCGTGTGACGAAAAGGGCGCGCCCGGCGAGGCCGGACGCGCCCGATTTGGCGAGCTTCGCCGAACGGCCTAGGCCGAAGCGGCGCCGCCCTTCTTCTCGGCGTAGATCAGCAGCGGCTGGGCCCGGCCTTCGACGACCTCGGCGTTGACCACCACTTCCTCGACGCCCTCGTAGTTGGGCAGCTCGAACATGGTCTCCAGCAGGATGCCTTCCATGATCGAACGCAGGCCGCGCGCGCCGGTCTTGCGGGCGATGGCCTTCTTGGCGACGCCGTGCAGGGCGTCGTCGGTGAAGGTCAGGCCGATGTTCTCCATCTCGAACAGGCGTTGGTACTGCTTGACGAAGGCGTTCTTCGGCTCGGTCAGGATCTTCACCAGGGCGGCCTCGTCGAGGTCCTCCAGGGTGGCGATCACCGGCAGACGGCCGATGAATTCCGGGATCAGGCCGAAGCGCTGCAGGTCGTCGGGCTCGACGCCGCGCAGGATCTCGCCCGTGCGACGCTCTTCCGGATCCGCCACCTTCGCGCCGAAGCCGATCGACTTGGCCTGGCCGCGCGCCGAGATGATGCGCTCCAGGCCGGCGAAGGCGCCGCCGCAGATGAACAGGATGTTGGTGGTGTCGACCTGCAGGAACTCCTGCTGAGGATGCTTGCGCCCGCCCTGCGGCGGCACGGAGGCGACGGTGCCTTCCATGATCTTCAGCAGGGCCTGCTGCACGCCCTCGCCCGACACGTCGCGGGTGATCGACGGATTGTCGGACTTGCGGCTGATCTTGTCGATTTCATCAATGTAGACGATGCCGCGCTGGGCGCGCTCGACATTGTAGTCGGCGGCTTGCAGCAGCTTGAGCACGATGTTCTCGACGTCTTCGCCGACGTAACCGGCTTCGGTCAGCGTCGTGGCGTCGGCCATCGTGAACGGCACGTCGATGATTCGAGCCAGGGTCTGGGCCAGCAGGGTCTTACCCGTACCGGTCGGACCGACCAGCAGGATGTTCGACTTGGCCAGTTCGACGTCGTTGTTCTTCGAGGCGTGGTTGAGGCGCTTGTAGTGATTGTGCACCGCCACGGCCAAGACCTTCTTGGCGTGGTTCTGCCCGATCACGTAATCGTCCAGGACTTCGCAGATCTCGCGCGGTGTCGGAACGCCGTCCTTGGACTTCACGAAGGCGATCTTGTGCTCTTCACGGATGATATCCATGCAGAGTTCGACGCATTCATCACAGATGAACACCGTCGGGCCGGCGATGAGCTTGCGCACCTCATGTTGGCTCTTTCCGCAGAAAGAACAGTAGAGGGTGCTCTTGGTGTCGCCGCTCGCGGCTTTCGTCATGGTCGCTTCTCACGCTAGGGCGGTCCAGGCCGAAGCCGAAACCACCGACTCCTTAGCGCCTAACCCGCCACCGAGGCAGCAGGATATCCGCCGGGAGTTGTCTAATCCTTGACATTCCCCGATCCGGACGCACGGCACAAGCCTTGGAGCCGATTTACAGCCCCCAAGTTCGTGGATGATGCATACGGTTTCATGGAATTCTTCTCTAAGATGGCGTTCCAGACCCTCAACGCAAGACGGCGGCGGTTCGCTCCGCGCGACACTCTGGCGCGAGCGCCCCTGAATCCGCGAAGAGCTTAGCGGTGGAAGCGGAATCGTGATGCAAGACGGGCTCGGTTGCGGGGCGCGTGAGCGCGGAGACGAATGGCGAAACGTTCACTGATGGCCCGGTCTTCCATGATGGCTAGGGGCCTTTCGGCCTCGACGCCGATGACGGGGGATCTGCACGAGGGCCCTCCCCTGGTCGCTTTCGATTTCGACGGCACCCTGACGGTTCGCGACAGCTTCACGGCCTTCCTGAAGTGGCGGGTCAGCCCCGCCCGGCATTTCATGGGCATGCTGCGGCTGTTCCCCGCCGCGGTCGGCTACGTGTTCGACCGCAACCGGGGCAAGATCAAGGCCGCCGCCGTCCGCGAATTCCTGCGCGGCGTGCCCCTGGAGCAGCTGGAGAAGGAGGCGCGAGCCTTCGCCCAGTCCGAGGCGCCCAAGCTGTTCCGCCCCGACGCCCTGGCCGTCTGGCGGCGCTGGCGGGCCAAGGGGGCCAAGCTGGTGATCGTCACCGCCTCGCCCGACGTGGTGGTCGCCCCGTTCGCTCGCGGCCTGGGCGCGGACCTGCTGATCGGCTCGAAACTGATGGTCAGCGCCGACGACAAGGTGCTGGGCCCCCTGCTCGGCGCCAACTGCCGGGGCCCCGAGAAGGTGGTCCGCCTGAAGGAGGTCTTCGGCGACGATTTGTCGCTGGCCGCCGCCTACGGCGACACCTCCGGCGACCGCGAGATGCTGGCGATCGCCCACGAGAAGGGCTACCGCATCTTCCGCGGCAAGCCGGGCTAGCCCGCCGCGCCTAACCTGCCGGGCCTAACCTGCCGGGATCGTCAGCAGCGGCGCGTGGGTCGCGCCCTCCTCGTCGTTGAGGAACAGCAGCATCTGCGTCAGCAGGAAGATCCGGCGTGAGTGTTCGTCCGCGCCGTCGATCCAGAACCACCGCCCGCGATAGCGCACCGAGGCATAGGCGTCGGCCGGAGCCCTGGAGCCGCTGCGGACGCGGATCAGGGCGTCGGCCCGCGGAGTCGCGGCGTCGCTGGTTTCCACGCCCTGCGCGAGTTCGCTGAGGATCTCGAACATCGAGCGCGTGGCCAGGGCCAGCTCGTTGTCGCCGCCGACCTTGGCGAAGACGACCACGCTTTCGCCGCCGTCGAACCGCAGGCCCAGCGCCTGCTTCAACAGCAACAGGTCCGCCCGATCGGCGTCGCTGATATCCGCTCCCACCCTGGCGCTGCCCGAATAGGTCTTGTCGCGCTCTTTCAGGCGGACGGAGATGGCCCCGCTMCGCTGCAGGCGGCGGAAGGCGCCGGCGACCTCGGCGAACTTCAGATCGACCTTCTGCTGGAAGAGATCGGCGTGGCTGGCGTTGGTCACGCMGTTGATCGAGCGGACGCCGAGGCTCAGCAGGTCGTCGGAGGCCCACCCCGCCTCCATCATCGCCAGCAGCGACGCGGGCGGCGTCGGCGCCAGCATGCTGCGCGCGAACCGCGAGCCCGTGACCGGGGTGTAGGTCACGGTGGGCGTCTCGCGCAGCAAGACCTCGCCGCCMGCCGAGCCGCCGTCGGAATCCGAAGCGGGATCCAGGGTCGCGCCCACGTGGGCCGAGGCCTCGCGGGTGTACTGGCTGATGACCGAGGTGACGGTCAGGAACAGCGGGGCGTCGCCGTACCGGATGGCCACGATGTTGGAGAGCAACTGCTGCTTCTCGCTGTCGCGCAGCTTGTCGACATAGTCGACCCGATCGACCCCGACCTGATGGACGCCCAGGCTGGTGCAACCGCCCAGCACCAGCGAGACGGCCAGGATCGAGACCGCGAACTTGCCCAGCCGCATTCCGGACTCCGAGACTGTCGAAGGCGGACTTACCGCCTGCATCAGAAACAAAAGTCCGGCCGAGCTTGGGCCGTTGCACTCCGTCCAGCTAGTTCGGCTTCTGGCCGCTCTTGGCGTTGATCCGCGCCACGGTCTGGGCGTGCGACTTGCACATGTAGAAGCCCGGCTTGACCTTGCCGTAGCCCCTGGCCTTGGCGCTGTAGACCTTCCCGCCGGCGGTGGCCCGCCAGACGATCGGCTCCGACCGGCAATAGGCCTTGGCGGCCTTCAGCGTCGTGAAGGTTCGCGGCGCCAGGGTGGTCGGCAAGCCCTGATAAGCGGATGGATTGGCGCAGACCGACGGGTCGCATTGCGCGTGGGCCGTAGCCGCCAGCGCCAGGATCGCGCCCGAAACGCCGAACGCCGCAAGGCGGMTGAACTTGAAGACCATGGCTTGAGCTCCCCCCCGAGCGGCACTTCACATGCGATCGCAGCCGAAGACAAACCAAAGTTATCCGAAATGAAAAAGCCGCCGACCTCGCGGCCGACGGCTTTTCCAAGACTTCGAAGACCGAAAGAGGCCTAGGCCGTCTCGTCCGAGGCGTCGCGGTTCTCGTTGATGTGGTCGATCAGGCCCCAGGCCTTGGCTTCCTCGGCGCTCATGAAGTTGTCGCGGTCCAGGTCGCGCTCGACCTCGTCATAGGTCCGGCCGCAATGCTTGACGTAGATCTCGTTCAGGCGGCGCTTGGTCTTCGCGATGTCCTCGGCGTGACGCATGATGTCCGAGGCCTGGCCGCGGAAGCCGCCCGACGGCTGGTGGACCATGATGCGGGCGTTCGGCAGCGCGATGCGCTGGCCGGGCGCGCCGGCGCAGAGCAGCAGGCTGCCCATCGAGGCGGCCATGCCCATGCACACCGTCGACACCGGGCTCTTGATGTATTGCATGGTGTCGTAGATCGCGAGACCCGCGGTCACCACGCCGCCCGGCGAGTTGATGTACATGGCGATTTCCTTTTTGGGGTTCTCGGACTCCAGGAAGAGCAGCTGGGCGCAGATCAGGCTGGCCATCCCGTCTTCGACGGGACCGGTCAGGAAGATGATCCGCTCTTTCAACAGACGGGAGAAGATGTCGAACGCCCGCTCGCCGCGGCTGGTCTGTTCGACCACCATCGGCACGAGGTTCATCGCCGTCGCCATCGGATCATACATAGGGATCGCCCTTTTTTAATCGTGTCTGGGCGGCGCGAGCACGAATCGGCCCCGCGCGCCGTCGTCAACGCATATCGCGTGGCCCTTAACAGGTTGCAAGGAGCCGGGGCGAAGCTTCCGCCACGAAAAAGGGCGCGGCCCTCGCGGACCGCGCCCTCTTCGCGTCGGATGACGGTGGCCTTAGCCGCCGTAGCCTTCCGGCAGGTCGTCTTCTTCCAGGAGCTCTTCCTTGGAGACTTCCTTTTCCTCGATCTTGGCCTTGCCGAAGATCAGGTCGACGACCTTGTCCTCATAGATCGGGGCGCGCAGGGCGGCCTGCAGGTCGGCGCGCTGGCGGTACATGTCGAACACCTGCTGGGCCTGCGGGCCGTACTGGCGGGCTTCGCGCATCATGGCGTCGGCCAGTTCCTGCTCGGTGACGGCCACGTCGTTCTTGCGGCCGATCTCGGCGAGCACCAGACCCAGGCGCACGCGGCGCTCGGCGATCTTCTTGTACTCGTCCTTCAGCTGCTCCTCGGTCTTGCCTTCGTCCTCGGGCGGCAGGCCACCTTGCGACTTGTCGGCCTGGACCTGCTGCCAGATGCCGGCGAACTCGGCGTCGACCATGCGCGGCGGCAGGGCGAAGTCGTGCTTGCTGTCCAGGATGTCCAGCAGGGCGCGCTTCAGCTTGAAGCGCGAGCTGTTGGCGTAGCGGCCTTCCAGGTTCGACTTCAGCAGGTCCTTCAGGGCCTGCAGGTCCGACAGGCCCAGACGCTTGGCCAGCTCGTCGTCCGGCTCGGCGTCGACCGGCGCGCGCACTTCCTTGACGGTGGTGGCGAACTCGGCGTCCTTGCCGGCCAGGTTGGCGGCTTGGTAGTCGGCCGGGAAGGTCACCTTCACGGTGACGACGTCATCCKGCTTGGCGCCGACCAGCTGGTCTTCGAAGCCCGGGATGAACTGGCCCGAACCCAGGGTCAGCTCGGCGTCGTTGGCCGTGCCGCCGTCGAAGGCCACGCCGTCGATGGTGCCGACGAAGTCGATCAGCAGTTGGTCGCCGTCCTTGGCCTTCAGGGACTTGCCCGTGCGCGGCGCGTAGGTGCGGGCCTGCTTGGCCAGGTCGGCCAGGGCCTCGTCGACCTCGGCGTCCGAGATCTTGTAGACCGGCTTGGTCAGCTCGATCGACGCGGGGTCGATCGGCTCGAATTCCGGCATCACTTCCACGGCCAGTTCGAAGGCCAGGTCCTCGCCGCCGGCGAGCACCTTGTCCATGTCGGACGACGGCTTCAGGTCCGGCTGGCCGGCGGGGCGCAGCTTGTTGTCTTCCAGGACCTTCTGGGTCCCTTCGTTCAGCGTCGCCTCGATGACTTCGCCCATCAGGGCCTTGCCGTACAGGCGGCGAACGTGGGCGGTCGGCACCTTGCCGGGACGGAAGCCCTTGACGTTCATCTGGGGCGCGACTTCGGCGATACGGGCCTCGAGACGCGTGGCGAGTTCACTCGCGGGCACCGTCACGCCATAAACGCGGCTGAGGCCTTCGCCCGATTTTTCAACGATCTGCATCGACATTCTTAGCTTCTCGGCTCTTCGGGCGCCCGCGCCCGTCGTCCGCCCCAGGGGTCAAAACATCAAAGCCGCCCACGTCACCGGGGCGGCGAAAGAGCGCCCTTATGTCACGCGTTTGGCGACCATCCAAGGGCATTGGTGCACTCTCACGGGCCATTGACCCGAGAAAGCGGCGCGACCGCCGGGCGCGGGGCCCGACGGCGTGGTGCGGATGAGAGGACTCGAACCTCCACGCCTCTCAGCGCCAGAACCTAAATCTGGTGCGTCTACCAGTTTCGCCACATCCGCACGATGCGCCGCAGCGGGTTAGACATGCCCGGCCGGCTTGGCAAGTCGCCAGGCGATCCGACCGCCGGCTCATCCATCCTGCGACCATCCGGGACAAGGGTCGCGAGGCGCGAAAATTTCTTCTGAACACCGGGAACAAAGAACGGGCCGGCCGGTTATGCAGATGTCCGCGGCTGTTCAAGAACGCCCCGGATTTACGCCGGCCCGGGCCATGCCCCCCCGACTGACGCCCGGGCCGGTGTTTCCCCTCAGAAATTCGATGCGGAACGATTTGGCCTCGGACGGGTTTGCGTCTGCGTTCGTCCACAGAGTGCGCGCGTCATGGAAACCATCGAAGTCATCGAAGACGACAAGGGCTGGACCGTGAAGCACGGTTCGCGCGTGCTGTTCATCGACACTGTCGAGGAGCGCACCTTCCAGACAGCGCTGGCCATCAGCCACACCCTGTTTGACGAAGGCGTCCGCACCCAGGTCGTGCTGGTCCGGCGGGACCACTAGGCGCGCGGTCGCGCCCTCCACAGATTTCCCAGGACAGCGGGCGCCAGGTCCGGCAGGTCCTCGGCGATCAGGCCCGGCCCATGGGTCGCGCCGGCTTCGGCGTGGATCCAGGCCCCGGCGCAGGCGGCCTCGAAGCTCTCCATGCCCTGGGCGATCAGGCCGGCGATGAAGCCGGCCAGCACGTCGCCCGCGCCGGCCGTCGCCAGCCAGGGCGCGCCGTTCAGGCCGACCGCCGCCCGGCCGTCGGGCGCGGCGATCACCGTATCCGGCCCCTTCAGCAAGACCACCGCCCCGGCCCGTCTCGCGGCCTCCCGCGTCGCGGCGATGCGCTCGGGCGAAGCCGCCAGCAGTCCGGGAAACACCCGCTCGAACTCGCCGGGGTGCGGGGTCAGCACGTCGTCGCGGTCCAGGGCCGGGAACAGGGCGGCGGGGTCCTCGGCGAAACTGGTCAGGGCGTCGGCGTCGACGACCAGGGCCGCGCCGTTGCGGGCCAGGGCGAAGACGTGCCGCATCGTCGTCTCCCCCACCCCGGCCGCCGGCCCGATCACCACCGCGTCCGCCTGGGCGGCGCGGGTCTGCAGGTCGTGCTCGCTCTCGAACGGCGCCAGCATGATCGCCTCCAGATGGGCGGCGTTGACGGCCAGGGCGTTGGGCGGCGACAGCACGGTCACCACCCCTGCCCCGATGCGCAGCGCCCCGCGCGCCGCCAGCCGGGCCGCGCCGGTGTTCCAGGCCTCGCCGCTGACCGCCATCATCCGGCCCCGCGCGTGCTTGTGGGCGTCGACCGCCGGCCACGGGAAGCGCTCGGCCCAGAGGCCGGGCTCGTTCTCGAACAGACGCCCCTCGCCCACCGCCTCCAGCCCGATATCGACCACCACGACGTCGCCGCAGGCCGCCCTGCCCTGCGCCAGGACGTGGGCTGGCTTGCGCCGGTGGAAGGTGACGGTCAGCTCGGCCTTCAAGGCCCGCTCGCCCAGGGGAAGCCCGGTGTCTCCCAGAACGCCGGAGGGAACGTCGACGGCGACGATCCGCGCCGCGCCCGGCATGACCCGCGCCAGGCGGTCGGCCTCCCCCTCCAAGGGGCGCGACAGACCCGCGCCGAACAGGCAATCGATATAGAGCGCGGCTGAACCCGGCTCGGAGACCAGCGGACCGACCTCGCCCTTCCAGCGCGCGGCGGCCCATTGGGCGGCGGGACTGGCCGGCGGGGCCAGCGCCTCGACCCGCACCAGCCAGCCGCGACGCTTCAGATGCCGGGCGATCACATAGCCGTCGCCGCCGTTGTCGCCCGGCCCGCACCAGATCACCGTCGGGCAGCGGGCGTAGCGCTCGCGGACGACCTCGGCCACGGCGCGGCCGGCGCGCTCCATCAGCACTGTGGTCGGGGTTCCCGCCTCGGCCGCCGCGCGGTCCGCCGCGGTCATCTCGGCGACGGTCATGATCTCGCGTGGCACGGCGGCTCCTGTCTCTAAAGCACCTGGGTGGGGGCCTCTTGGCCCTTTTCGACCAGGATCAACGCGCCGTCGACCACATCGAACACCGTGACCGACACATGGTCGGGCCGGAACGCCGCCACCGCCTCGTCGCCGGTGGCCGCCGACACCGCCGCGTTCAGGGCCACGAAATGGCTGAACACCGCCGCGCCGGGATGCGAGGCCACGGCCTCGGCCACCTGTCGGGTCCAGGCGACATAGTCCAGATCGCCTTGGATATCGCGCCATCGCCCCTGGAAGGCCTGGCGCAGCCAACCGGGGCGCGCCTCGGCGTCGAGGGCCGCCGGCGTCGGGATCTCGCCGACCCGGGGATCGATCTCGACCGGCACGCCCAGGGCGTCGGCCAGCGGCTGGGCCGTTTCCCGGCAGCGCCGCAGTGGCGAGCTCACCACCCGGGACGGGCGCTCCTTCTCGGGCAAGGCCAGCAGGCGCTCGGCCACCGCCCTCGCCTGCTCGGCGCCCGCCGGGTCCAGTCCCGGGTCCGGATCGGCGTCGCCCCAGGTCGAGGCGGGACGGCCGTGACGGATCATCCGAATGCGGCTCATGGGCTTATCCCCTCATCGCAATATCTTCMCGGCCGCGCCCGTGACGCCGGATGTTGTTCCAAGGTTTCCGGGTCGGTCTGGGCCCGCTTCGCCGCCGAAACGTGCGAGCGCGCAAAAACCAACCCCGCGTTCACCGCCCTGCCCGTCGCGGATTTCGCCACAATCTTCAGCAGTTTTCGAATCGACGACGCATTTTTGGCCATTCCGCCGAAACGGATCCAACGCCGCTCCGTGTCGCGCCACCCGCCTTCGGCCCGTTCTTTGTCCCAGAAATGGTCGTTTCCGCGATCCTCGATCCGCAATCGACGCTCCGGGGCCGGTTTGGTCGCCCAAACGCGCCATGATGAAGTTTCAGGCTTTATCTGCACAAATAATGATCAATGAGCCAAACTCGACAGAACTCGACCCATAAAGCGCGTCAGCACGCTTGTGAGCCGACAGGCCGGCGTGCTCCGTGCCGCTCAGTCAGCGGCGCCCGCGCCGTATGGGCGTGAAAGAAGTCTGATGAAAAAGATCGAAGCCGTCATCAAGCCGTTCAAGCTGGATGAGGTCAAAGAGGCGCTTCAGGACATGGGCGTGCAGGGCATGACCGTGCTGGAAGCCAAGGGCTWCGGCCGCCAGAAGGGCCACACCGAGCTSTATCGCGGCGCCGAGTACGTCGTCGACTTCCTCCCCAAGATCAAAGTCGAAGTCGTGGTCGAAGACAGCCAATTGGACGCCGCGCTCGAAGCCATCACCAACGCCGCCCGCACGGGCCGCATCGGCGACGGCAAGATTTTCGTGTCGGAGATCACGGAAGTCGTCCGCATCCGCACCGGAGAAACCGGCCCGTCCGCCGTCTAGGCCCGGACCGAAACCGCTTAACGCTCAAAGGGGATAACGATGAGCACCGCCAAGCAAATCCTGGACCTGATCAAGGAAAAGGACGTCAAGTACGTCGACGTCCGTTTCACCGACGTGCGCGGCAAGCTGCAGCACGTGACCTTCGACATCGATCTGGTCGATGACGACTTCCTCAACGACGGCACCATGTTCGACGGCTCGTCGATCGCCGGCTGGAAGGCCATCAACGAGTCGGACATGAAGCTGCGTCCGGACCTGACCACCGCGATCATCGACCCGTTCTACCAGCAGACCACCCTGGCGCTGTTCTGCGACGTGGTGAACCCCGACACGGGCACCCCCTACAACCGAGACCCGCGCTCGATCGCCAAGAACGCCCTGGCCTACGTCAAGTCGTCGGGCATCGGCGACACCGTGTTCTTCGGCCCGGAAGCCGAGTTCTTCATCTTCGACGACGTCCGCTGGAACACCTCGTCGAACAACACGGGCTACTCGTTCGACAGCGTCGAACTGCCGGGCAACTCGGCCAAGGAATATCCGGAAGGCAACATGGGCCACCGCCCGGGTCCGAAGGGCGGCTACTTCCCGGTCAACCCGATCGACTCGGCCCAGGACCTGCGCGGCGAAATGCTGGCCGTCATGGGCGAGCTGGGCATGAAGCCGGAAAAGCACCACCACGAAGTGGCGCCTGCCCAGCACGAACTCGGCCTGAAGTTCGACACCATGGTCACCATGGCCGACCGGATGCAGCTGTATAAGTACGTGATCCACAACGTGGCCCACGCCTACGGCAAGACCGCCACCTTCATGGCCAAGCCGATGTTCGGCGACAACGGCTCGGGCATGCACGTGCACCAGTCGATCTGGCAGGACGGCAAGCCGCTGTTCGCCGGCGACAAGTACGCCGGCCTGTCGGACATGTGCCTGTGGTACATCGGCGGCATCATCAAGCACGCCAAGGCGATCAACGCGTTCTCGAACTCGACGACGAACTCGTACAAGCGCCTGGTGCCCGGCTATGAAGCCCCGGTGAAGCTGGCCTACAGCTCGCGCAACCGCTCGGCCTCGATCCGTATCCCGCACGTCGACTCGCCGAAGGCCAAGCGCATCGAGGCGCGCTTCCCCGACCCGATGGGCAACCCGTACCTGACCTTCGTCGCCCTGCTGATGGCTGGCCTGGACGGCATCAACAACAAGATCRATCCGGGCGCGGCCGCCGACAAGAACCTCTACGACCTGCCGCCCCGCGAGCAGAAGAAGATCCCGGAAGTCTGCGGCTCGCTGCGCGAAGCCCTGGAGAACCTGGACAAGGACCGCGCCTTCCTGAAGGCCGGCGGCGTCATGGACGACGACTTCATCGACAGCTACATCGAGCTGAAGATGGAAGAGGTGATGCGTCTCACGCTGCACCCGCACCCGGTCGAATTCGACATGTACTACAAGTGCTAGGCCTTACGGCTTAGGACCAAGGAAGAGGCCCGCGGAGCGATCCGCGGGCCTTTTTCTTCAGGCTTTAGCCAATCCCACCCCGCCCACAGGCGCGGTCTCGAACCGGTGCCCGAAGCCCGCGATGATCGGGCGGGCCTTGGCGATCGCCGCCTGGACGGCGGGCAGCTTCAGCGAGGCGGCGTGGCTGTCCTTGTCGGTCCACACCTCGGTGATCCACAGGGCGTCGGCGTCCGTGGTGTCCTTGGCGACGATGTAGCTGAGGCAGCCGGGCATGCCTTGCGTGTCCTCCGACAGGATCGCGACCAGTTCGTCCCGCTTGCCGGGCGCGGCCTTCATCTGGCCGATCAGTCCGTACATCGCCTTGTTCTCCTGGGCTTGGGTGAGCGAAGGACCGGCGAGCGCCGCCAGGGCCAGGCCGCCGGCCAGCAGATCGCGTCGTCCGATATCGTCGGGTGCGGTCGTCATGGTTCCTCCCCCTCGCCATTGTCGGCGAGCCCATTCTTAGCAAGAAGGGACCGGATCGTGTCAGCATCCGCCGATCCCAACGCCCCGCCAAGGCCCAGCAGGTGCAGGGGATTGAAGCACGGCGGCCGCCCCGCGGGCCGGACGATCCGCACGCGATCGCGCCAGCAGACCGAGCGGACCAGGTCCAGCGGCGCGACGATCGCCCCTCGCCCGGCCGCGCAGCTCTCCATCGCCTCCTCGATCTCGCCGGCGTGGTCCAGCCGCCGGAGGCCGTCGGGCTGGGCGTCGAACACCGTCTCGAACCAGTGGCCGAAGACGAACTCGTACTCGTCATAGGTGGCKAAGATCGTGCGCGAGAGCCCGGCCAGGTCCTCGGGGACCTCGATCCCCGCCGGCGCGGCCAGCACCAGTTCCTCGCGGGCGATCGGCGTCGACTGCACCGGGGCGGCGGTGACCGGCCGGTAGGTGACGCCCAGGTCGACGGCCCCGGTCGCCACCGCCGACAGCACCGCCTCGTGCGAGCCGAAGGTCAGCTCGATCGGCCGGTCCGCCGGGAGGCCCGCATAGAGCCGCGGCGCCAGGCGATAGCGCCCGAAGGCCGAGACCACGGCCAGGCGCAGGGGGCGCAGCGCCGGGTCCGCCCGGCTCAGCCGCTCGCGGGTGCGCTCCACCTCGTCCAGGGCGCGGCCGACGCTCTCGAACAGGGCCTGGCCGGCGGCGGTCAGACGCAGATGCCGTCCCACCCGCTCGAACAGCGGCCGGCCCATCTCGCGCTCGAAGGCCTTGAGGTCGTGGTGGATGGCCGGCGGCGACTTGCCCAGGCGCGGACTGGCGGCGGCGATGCCCCCGGCCGAGGCCACCGCATGGAACACCGCCGCCCGACGCAGATCGACATGTCGCATCGTTTCGCAATCCAGAACGAATGGCTGGTCCGTTCGAAATATCGCCGATCGCTGTTCGCGGCTAGGGCTGGGCCTTCATCCAAGGAGGCGTAGATGACCTGGAAACAGACCCTGACGGCGATCGCCCTGGCCGCCGCGCTCGCAAGCGGCCCGGCCCGCGCCCAGACCCAGCAGGCCGCCTTCCTGTTCACCTACGACATCGATCGCGGACAGCAGGCCGCCTTCGAGGCAGGCTACGCCGCCCATCTGAAGTGGCACGCCGCCCACCGCGACGCCCTGCCCTGGTTCGGCTGGTACGTGACCAGCGGCGCGCGCACCGGCCTGTTCGTGGACGGGACGTTCGGCATCCCGTTCGCCGCCATGGACGCCCGGCCCGACCCGGCCGGCGACGGCGCCGACATGGCCGCCCGCGTCCTGCCCTACGCCAAGGCCCGCGCCTATTCGGCCTATGCGCTGTGGGCCGAACCCAGCACGACCCGCAGCCTGGAGGACCGCCGCCCCACGCCCGAACTCGACGCCTACGACCTGAGCGTCGCCCCTGGCGACGTCGCCGCCTTCGAGACCGCCCTGCTGGCCTCGGCGCGGGCGGGCAAGGGACGCCTGGGATGGACCTGGTATCGCCTGGCCGGCGGCGGCGAGCTCGGAAGCTATCTGGCGCTGGTCCCTCGGCGGACCTGGGCCGACCTGGCCGACCGTCCCGCCGACCTGGCCGGCCTGATCGCGGCCGCGTATGGCCCCGGCCCGGACGCGGCGCGGGCCGCCGCCCTGGTGAAGCGCGTCCAGGTCGAGACCTGGTCCTACAAACCCGAGCTCAGCCGCCTGCCCTAGCCGGCCCCTAGCCGGCCTTGCACTCGCCCTGGGACGCGACGCTGACTCCCTTGGCGGCGGCGTTGCAGGCGCTGGCGTAGGTCTTGCCGTCGCATCCGCAGACGGGGGCGTAGATCATCGTGCACATCTGGGGCGGCTTGCGGCAGACGCCCGAGGCGTCGGCCACGGTCTTGCACTGGCCCGCCTGCATCTGGCAGCTCAGCCCCTCGGCGCACTGGAAGCCCGCGAAGCCGCCGCACATGCCGCCCTCGGCCACGGGCGTGCGGGCGTTGGGCGGCGGGGTCGGTTGCGCCGGGCCGGAACCGGGGCTGGAGCAGGCCAGCAAGCTCAGCGAGGCCAGCAGGATGGTGAGGGGCTTCCAGGTCATCGGGCGCTCCGGTTGGGTTGAAACCGTCTGAGGAACGCGCCACCCTGCCATGTGTCCGTCCGAGCGGGCAAATCCGCCCGTTCGCCGACCTATCCCCCTCTTTTCTTCGCGCGCGGCGCGGCCCATACGGGGCGCTCCGGCCGAATCGACGCATGTTCCCGTAATGTCCTCCAAAGACGCTCCCGCTTCCTTCTCGCTGTTCGACGACGACGCCCTGGCGCCCGTGCCGGCCTCGCCGTTCCCCGCCCGCGAACCGCATCCGCAGCCCGCGCCCCGTCCGGCCGCCCCTCCGCCTCCGTCGGCCAAGTCCGAGGCCGCTCCGCCCTCGTCGGGCGCCTACGACGCCAGCGCCATCGAGGTGCTGGAAGGCCTGGAGCCCGTGCGCATGCGTCCGGGCATGTACATCGGCGGCACCGACGAACGCGCCCTGCACCACCTGTTCGCCGAAGTGCTGGACAACTCGATGGACGAGGCCGTGGCCGGCTTCGCCAAGACCATCGAGGTCAAGCTCGACGCCGACGGCTTCCTGTCGGTCCGCGACGACGGCCGCGGCATGCCCGTGGACCCGCACCCCAAACATCCGGGCAAGTCGGCCCTGGAAGTGATCATGACCGTCCTGCACGCTGGCGGTAAGTTCAGCGGCAAGGCTTACGAGACCTCGGGCGGCCTGCACGGCGTCGGCGCCAGCGTCGTCAACGCCCTGTCGGAACTGGTCGAGGTCACCGTCTGGCGCGACGGCTTCGAGCATCGCCAGAGCTTCGCCCGCGGCAAGCCGCTGGGTCCGGTCGAGAAGATCCAGCCCAGCAAGAAGCGCGGCACCCAGGTCCGCTTCAAGCCCGACGACCAGATCTTCGGCGAGGGCTGCGCCTTCAAGCCGGCGCGCCTGTACCGCATGGCCCGCTCCAAGGCCTATCTGTTCCGCGGCGTGCAGATCAAATGGTCCTGCGATCCCTCGCGCATCCACGACCAGACCCCGCCCGAAGCCACCTTCCACTTTCCCAACGGCCTGGCCGACTTCCTGGCCGAGCGCACCAAGGGGCTGGAGATGGTCACGCCCGACAGCTTCTCCGGGCGCATCGAGCGCCAGGGCGAGGCCGGCGCGGTCGAATGGGCCATCGCCTGGACCCCGCGCGGCTTCGGCGAGCATGACGGCTTCATGCAGTCGTACTGCAACACCGTGCCGACCCCCGAGGGCGGCACCCACGAAAGCGGCCTGCGCGCCGCCCTGACCCGGGGCCTGAAGGCCTATGCGGAGCTCAAGGGCGAGAAGCGCGCGGCGATCATCACCGCCGACGACGTCATCGCCCAGGCCGGCGCCCTGATCTCGGTGTTCATCAAGAACCCGGAATTCCAAGGCCAGACCAAGGAAAAGCTGTCATCGAGCGAGGCCCAGCGCTTCGTCGAGAACGCCCTGCGCGATCCGTTCGACCATTGGCTGACCGGCTCGCCCAAGGCCGCCCAGGCCCTGCTGGAGTTCGTGATCGAGCGGGCCGAGGAGCGCCTGAAGCGCCGCAAGGACAAGGAAGTCCAGCGCGCCTCGGCGACCCGCAAGCTGCGCCTGCCGGGCAAGCTGGCCGACTGCGCGGCCGGGGCCGTGGACGGCGCCGAACTGTTCATCGTCGAAGGCGACTCGGCCGGCGGCTCGGCCAAGCAGGCCCGCAACCGCAAAAACCAGGCGATCCTGCCCCTGCGCGGCAAGATCCTCAACGTGGCCTCGGCCAGCGGCGAGAAGTTCACGGCCAACAAGGAGCTCAGCGACCTGATGCTGGCCCTGGGCGCCCAGGGCGGCAACAAGTATCGGGAAGAKGATCTGCGCTATGAGCGCATCATCATCATGACCGACGCCGACGTCGACGGCGCCCACATCGCCTCGCTGCTAATCACCTTCTTCTACCGGACCATGCCGGAGCTGATCCGCCAGGGTCACCTGTTCCTGGCCCTGCCGCCGCTGTACCGCATCAGCCACGGCGGCAAGAGCGCCTACGCCCGCGACGACGCCCACAAGGACGAGCTGCTGGCCACGATGTTCAAGGGCAAGAAGCCCGAGATCGGCCGCTTCAAGGGCCTGGGCGAGATGATGGCCTCCCAGCTGAAGGAGACCACCATGGACCCGTCGGTGCGCACCCTGGCCAAGATCACCCTTCCCCGCTCGGAAGACGCGGTCGAGGCCCTGGTCGAGACCCTGATGGGCCGCAAGCCCGAGTTGCGCTTCCGCTTCATCCAGGAAAACGCCGAGTTCGCGGCGGACGACCTGGACCTCTAGGCCCCGCTCCCTCCCCCTTTTCGGGGAGGGAAACGGCGACCTATGAAAAAATCTGACATTTCAGATTTGCGCCCATCAAGCGCCGCTAACCCCTCAAATGAATTCGACATTTCGCGCGCCGATGAGTCGCGAACGCTCGGTTTTTGACCGTTTTGTCGACCTTTTTCGCTTTTCCCGCGCGCAAACTAGGCAGATGCAAGGTTTCGAACTCGATTTCGAGCCAAACCGCTTGCGGCTCGAGACGGGATCGATCCGAGCGGCGCCCCGAGACGTCGCCGAAACAGGGAAGACGTCAAATGAAGACCCTCGCCGCCTCGACCGCCGCTCTGCTCCTGCTGGCCGGCGCCGCGCCCGCCTTCGCCGCCCAGGCCGAGACCGAAACCGTCAGCATCCCGGTCTCCAAGGCCAAGCTGAACCTCAACAACCCGCAGGACGCCCAGCGGTTGATGCGCCGCATCGACGCCGCCGCCCTCGAGGCCTGCGGCGCGGACGCCCACAGCTTCCAGTATGTGAAGCAGGCCGTGGCCGCCTCGGCCTGCCACCGCGAGGCCGTCGCCGGCGCGGTGTCGCAGCTGAATTCCCCGCAAGCCTCGCTGACCGTCACGGGCGTCCGCAACCGCTAGAGCCTTTCATCCCCCGCCAAGAGGGGAAGTGTCGGCGATACGCCCGGAGCCGAGCTCCGGGCGTTTTGCGTTCTGAGCCCATGAAAGCCTCAGAAGAGGATGTCGCCGGCCGACAGGGTGGTGACGTGCTCGAGCGTGGCGATCAGGTCATGGGCGCCGTTGTGGTCGAAGTAGACCTGGAGCCCGGCGTCGGTCTGGGCCGTGCTCCAGGTTCCCGACGCATAGTCCTGGTGCAGGGCCGACAGATCCAGTTTGTCCTGGCCGACACTGAAGTCCGTGATGACATCCGCGCCGTCGGCCACGCTATGGAAGACGAAGACATCCGCCCCGGCGCCGCCGGTGAGCCTGTCGAGACCGCCGCCACCTTCGATATGATCAGCGCCGTCCTTGCCGATGATCCAGTTGGCCGACGCATTGCCGATCACCGTCGCGCCGTCATTCGTCGTGATCGTCGCGTTCTCGACCTGGGCCTCGAGCAGATAGCGCGAAGCCTGGACTAGGACGGTGTCGATCCCGCCCCCGCCGAACTCGAGGATGTGGTCGCCGGCGCTGTCGACCACATAGGTGTCGTCACCCGCCCCGCCCTTCATGACGTCGGCGCCGGCGCGGCCGTCGATCTTGTCGTTGGAAGACGTGCCGGTGATGACGTCGAACTTTGAGGTGCCGGTGAAGGTCGCCGTCGTCGCGCCACCGGCGGCGACCGTGGTCGCCAGGCCGTCGAGATCGAAGCTGGTCGCCGTCAGGTCGGCGGCGACGACACCCTTGAGGGTCAGGGTATGTCCGTCGCGGAAGTGCAGCACAGTGTCGGCGTCGGACTGAGCGAGCGCGGCCTGCAATTCGGCGAAACTGGCGAAATCGTCACCGGCCAAGACCACCTTGTCCCCCGCGGTGAAATCGGAAACCACGCTTGAGCCGTCGACCGACACCATGAAGGCGTCGGCACCCGCACCGCCGGTCATGAAGTCCGCGCCGCCGGCCCCGATGAGCGTGTCAGCGCCGGCGGCGCCGATCAGCATGTTCGACAGGCCGTTGCCGAACAGGGTCGCGCCCTGGTTCGACTTGGCGGTCAGGTTCTCGACATTGTCCCCCAGCTGATAGGACAACTCGTAGAGCAGGACCGTGTCGACACCTCCTGACACAGCCTCGACGACCACGTCCCGGGAGCTGGACGCGGCATAGGTGTCGTCGCCCGCGCCGCCGGTCATCGTGTCGAGCCCGGTAAGGCCGTCGATATAGTCGTCGCCGGACGTTCCCGTCAGGAGATCGGCGCTGCTCGTCCCCTTGATGGTTTGCGCCGATCTGGCGCTTTCCTCCCACGGCGTGGCTGACTCCGAAGGCAGCGTGATCGTCGGCGACCAAAGCGCCACCGCGTCCGGCCCGACATCGCCCGTCCAGATGACCCCGGACCCGTTGTCGTCGCTCACGACCACGTCCGTGCCGTTGCCGGCCTCGATGCGGGTGACCGCCACAGCGCCGATCAGCGTGTTGCCCGACACCGTGACGTCGGAAGAATATCGAACCGTCTCGGCATTGGGATTTCCCGTGGCCACATAGACGGCCCACGGGGCCTTGGTGTTCGAAACCAGATAATTGTCGGTGATCGAGACATCGACCGCGCCATGCACGCTGACCGGCAGCTTGCCGACGTTGACCACCTTGTTGCCGGTGACATCGACATTCTTGGCTTCATAGTCCGCGCCCGGAAGCATATAGGCGTCGCCGGTCCAGCCGCCGGCCGAAATCCCGTCGCCGGTCACGTCATGAATATTGTTGTCCGAAATTGTGATGTCGCTCGATCCACCTTTCGCGAAGATCGCCGCGGTGGTGTTCTGCAGATTGTAGATTTCGTTGCGCGCTATGACGCCGTTCTGTACGCCGACGAAATCGATGCCTTCCTCGGTACCGATATCGTGAACGACATTGTCCAACACATAGGCGTTGTTGGCCTGCCCAACCTTGATGCCGTCCTCGACAGAGCCGCTAATGACATTGCCTTGGATCACGATGTTGTTGACGTAGTTGGTAAAGTCGCTACCGCTTTGATTGAATTGAATTCCGTCGTAACCGCCGACGATGGCGAAGTTCTTGATCACGTAGTTGTCGACGCCCAGCGCCTGGATCGTCGGCTTGTCGTTGCTCGCGGCCACGATCGTGGCGGCCTGCGGGCCGTCGGCCGAAAGCAACCAGATCGGTGCGTCCGCCGTGCCGCTGGCGTTCCAGGGGATCTTCACGTTCTCCACATAGGTGCCGGCATGCACATAGATCGCCGTGCCGGGCTTTGCTGCCGCCACCGCGGCCTGAATGGTGGCATAAGGACTATCCGAACTGCCGTCGCCCCCTGCCGCCGCGCCGGCCGAAACGTGGATAATCGCGGTCGGACCTTGGTCCGAGAACACAACTTCTGACGCTGACACAATGTAATCCTTCACCAAACCCGCGATAAGGGTATGGCGACTTCTCGCTTCGCACCTTAACGCGTTAAGTTAATTTGTGATCATACTCCTAGATTCCCATGTATTCGCGTGCGACATATTGACCAATTATCTCTACTATTGGAGATATGACGCCGAACATAAATTATCATCTTCGTCAATTTTGAAATGTCGAGTTTTATACTTTACCATCAGGCAAGCTCGGCCCGCCCGACGGCGGCTGGAGTATGGCGACACGAGCGGGACACGCACGGGAGCCAAATCGCCACACCGATGCGATATTGCGCGCCCGCACTTGCATTTGGACGGGTTTTGCCTTCCTTAGGCCGCCCATCCGACCGCCCATCGTCGCGCCTCATCGGCATCCCGGCGAAAACGGTCTATTCTCTGAAGATATTGACCAAGAAGCGCGGTCCGTTTGGGGGTCGTCATTTGGTCGTGGTGCGGGCCGCGCGCGTTTGTGTGTGCGCCGTCCGCTTGAACGAACTGGACCCCGTATGCCCTTCCCCGCCTCCCACCCCGCTCTTGAGCGGGCTCTCGCCGCTCAAGGTTACGCCGAGCCCACCCCCGTCCAGGCCGCCGTGCTGGACGCCGACGCCGCCGACCGCGACCTCCTGGTCAGCGCCCAGACCGGCTCGGGCAAGACCGTCGCCTTCGGCCTGGCCGCCGCCCCCACCCTGCTGGGCGAGGCCGAGACCTTCGAGCGCGCCGCCGCGCCGCTGTGCCTGGTGATCGCCCCGACCCGCGAACTGGCCATCCAGGTCAATCGCGAGCTGACCTGGCTCTACGCCGAGGCCAAGGCCGTGGTCGTCAACTGCGTGGGCGGCATGGACGCCCGCCGCGAGCAGCGCGCCCTGAACTACGGCGCCCACATCGTGGTCGGCACCCCCGGCCGCCTGCGCGACCACATCGAGCGCGGCCACCTGGACCTGTCGGAGCTGAAGGTCGCCGTCCTCGACGAGGCCGACGAGATGCTGGACATGGGCTTCCGCGAGGACCTGGAGTTCATCCTGGACGCCGCGCCCAAGGAACGCCGCACCCTGCTGTTCTCGGCAACCCTGGCGCGCGACATCGTGCAACTGGCCAAGAGCTACCAGAACGACGCCGTCCGCATCGACACGATCGGCCGCAACGAACCGCACCGCGATATCGAGTACCGCGCCGTGCGCGTGGCCCCCAACGAGGTCGAGCACGCGGTCGTCAACCTGCTGCGCTATTTCGAAAGCCCCGGCGCCCTGGTGTTCGCCAACACCCGCGAAAGCGTCCGCTCGCTGCACGCCAAGCTGCGTGAGCGCGGCTTCGACGTGGTGGGCCTGTCGGGCGAGCTGAGCCAACGCGAGCGCGCCGACGCCCTGCAGGCCCTGCGCGACGGCCACGCCCGCGTCTGCGTCGCCACCGACGTCGCCGCCCGCGGCCTGGACCTGCCCGACCTGGGCCTGGTCATCCACGCCGAGCTGCCGGTCAACAAGGCCACCCTGCTGCACCGTTMGGGCCGCACGGGCCGGGCCGGCAAGAAGGGCGTCAGCGCCCTGGTCGTGCCCTACACCCGCCGCCGCAAGGCCGAGCAGCTGCTGATGGCCGCCGGCGTCGAAGGCCAGTGGGGCGGCGCCCCGACCGCCGACGAGATCCGCGTGAAGGACACCGAGCGCCTGCTCGACGACCCGATCTTCTCGGAAGCCTCGAACGAGGATGACGCCGGCCTGGTCGCCGCCATGCTGGAACGGCGCACGCCGGAAGAGCTGGCCGCCGCCCTGATCCGCGCCCGCCGCGCCAAGCTGCCGGCCCCGGAAGAGATCTACGACGATCCGCGCCACGGCGCCGATCCGGGTCCGCGGGCCCGCGCCGATCGCGGCGCCGACCGCTTCGCCGACCGCGAGCCGCGTGACTTCGGGGATCGTCCGGAACGCGAACCGCGCGCCGACATGGCCAACTCAGCCTGGTTCCGCCTCAACACCGGCCGCCGCAACAACGCCGACCCCAAGTGGCTGATCCCGCTGATCTGCCGACTGGGCCACATCACCAAGAAGGACATCGGCTCGATCCGGATCTTCGACTACGACACCAAGTTCGAGATCTCGGCCGAGGCGGAAGTGAAGTTCGGCGCCGYCGTCCAGGCCACCGTGCGCGACGACGTGACCATCACCCCGACCACGGCCCCGGCCGCCCGCGAGGCCGGTCCGCGCCGGGAGTACGCGCCGCGTCCGCCGCGTGACGACAACGACGCCCCGCGCCGCGACTTCAAGCCCCGCGCCCCGCGCGGCGACGACGACCGTGGCCCCCGCGCCCCACGTCCGTCTTCGTTCGGCGCCGACGGCGTCAGCAACGCCAAGCCCTACGCCCGCAACGAGGAACCCAAGCGCGACTACAAGCCGCGCGATCGCGACGAAGCCCCGAAGCGCGACTTCAAGCCCCGCGCCGAAGGTCCCAAGCGCGATTTCAAGCCGCGTGACGAAGCGCCCCGCGCCTATGCCGAGGCCGCCCCGCGTCGCGCCCCGCGCACCGACCGCGAGAGCGTGCCCTACGATCCGGCCGCCGCGCCGGAAAAGCCCTTCCGCAAGCCGCGCGTCGACGCCGGCGCCGGTCCGGCCAAGCCGTTCAAGGGCCCCAAGCCGTTCAAGGCCAAGGGTTCGTTCGGCGACAAGCCGGCGTTCGGCGCCAAGCCGGCCTTCGGTAAGAAGCCGGGTAAGGCGCCGTTCAAGAAGAAGTAGTTGAGCTCGTCCCTCCCCCACGGGGGAGGGACTGCTAGACCGCCTGCCCGGCGCACCAGCCCGACGCCCAGGCCCACTGGAAATTATACCCGCCCAGCCAGCCGGTGACGTCCACGACCTCGCCGATGAAGTACAGGCCGGGAGCGGCCTTGGCCTCCATGGTCCGCGAGTCCAGGCCGTCGGTGTCGACGCCGCCCAGGGTCACTTCGGCCGTGCGATAGCCTTCCGAGCCCACCGGCTTGAACGTCCAGGCATTGACCGTGGCGGCCACGCCGCGCAGCAGCACATCCGAACAGTCCGCCATGTTGCCGTAGGCCCCGGCGTCCTCGGCGATCAGCTGGGCCAGGCGCTTCGGCAGCAACTCGCCGAGCACGGTGGACAGCGCGCGCTTGGGTGTGGCCGTTCGGGCGGTCCGCAGCGTCTGGAAGACGTCGACGCCCGGGGCCATGTCGACGCTGATCTCGCCGCCCTCGCGCCAGTACGACGAAATCTGCAGGATCGACGGACCCGACAGCCCCCGGTGGGTGAACAGCATGGCCTCGGCGAATTTCGTCTTGCCGCTGGAAACCACCGYGTCCAAGGCCACGCCCGACAGGGGCGCCAGGCGCTCCAGGGTCTTGACCTCGAAGGTCAGCGGAACGAGCGCGGGCCGGGTCTCGACGATGTCCAGACCKAACTGCTGGGCGATCTCGTAGCCCAGGCMCGTCGCGCCCATCTTCGGGATCGACTTGCCGCCCGTGGCGACCACGACCGAGCGGCAGGTCACCGGACCGTTCGAGAAGCTGACCCGCCAGCCCTCCCCATCCTTGGCCACGCCCTTGACCTCGGTCTCCAGGCGCAGCGTCACGCCCGCCCCGTCCATCTCGGTMAGCAGCATCTCGATGACCTGCTTAGCCGAGCCGTCGCAGAACAGCTGACCCAGGGTCTTCTCGTGGAAGGCGATGCCGTATTTCTGGACCAGGGCGATGAAGTCGCTGGGCCGATAGCGCCGCAGGGCCGAAACACAGAATTTCGGATTGGCCGACAGGAAGTTGGCCGGAGCGGCGTTGACGTTGGTGAAATTGCAGCGCCCGCCGCCGCTGATCCGGATCTTCTCGCCGGGAGCCTTGGCGTGGTCGACGACCAGCACCTTGCGGCCCCGCTTGCCCGCCTCGATGGCGCACATCATGCCGGCCGCGCCGGCGCCCAGCACCACGACGTCGAAATCTTCCAAGGCCGCTGCCCTCTCTCTTGAGGGGCGTATCGACAGGAGGCCGGCCGCGAAGTCAATGCAGCGGCGATCAGACCGGCGTCGGCTCGTTCAGCACGAAGACGCCGATGCCGATCAGCAGCAGGACCAGGCCGCACCAGATCGACACCGCGATCCACCGGGCCCTGGCCAGACGGCGGGCCATCAGCTAGCCCGCGCGCCGCATCGGCTGGGCCGAGGCCTGGCCGCCGCTGACCTGGAAACGGCCCATCATCTGCACCAGGCCGCCGATCTCGGTCTTCAGCGCGTGGCTGACGGCGGTGGCCTGCTCGATCATGGCGGCGTTCTGCTGCACGCCCTGGTCCATCTGGTTCACGGCGCTGTTGACCTCGTGCAGGCTGGTGGCCTGCTCGCCTGCCGAGGCGGCCAGCTCCTTCACCAGGGCGTCGATCTCGCCCACCTTGAACACGATGCCTTCTAGGGCCTCGCCGGTCTGGCCGACCAGCTTGACGCCTTGGCCAACCTGGCCGGCCGAGGTCGAGATCAGGGTCTTGATCTCCTTGGCCGCTTCCGCCGAGCGCTGGGCCAGGGCCCGGACTTCCTGGGCGACGACCGCGAAGCCGCGGCCGGCGTCGCCGGCCCGGGCGGCTTCCACGCCCGCGTTCAGAGCCAGCAGGTTGGTCTGGAAGGCGATCTCGTCGATCACCCCGATGATCTGGCCGATCTGCTGGGAGGACTGCTCGATGCCGTTCATGGCCGCGACGGCGTCGCGGACGACGTCGCCCGAACGCTCGGCGTCCTCGCGGGTCGAGCCGACCACGCGGGCGGCGTCGTTGGCGCCCTGCGAGGCGCGGCGCACCGTGGCGGTGATCTCGTCCAGGGCCGCGGCGGTCTCTTCCAGGCTGGCGGCCTGTTGCTCGCTGCGGCGCGCCGTGTTGTCTGCGGCGGCGGTGATCTCGTCCGAGCTGCGGCCGATGCCGCCGACCGCCGTCAGGATCTGGCCCATGGCCTGGTCCAGGTGCTCCATGGCGCCGTTAAAGTCGGTGCGCAGCTGGCCGTAGCCTTCAGGGAACTGGTCGACGACGCGGACGGTCAGGTCGCCGCGCGACAGGCGCGCCAAGCCGGCGGCGATGCGTTCCATGACGAAGGCCTGGTCGCTGGCCGCGCCCTGGCTGGCCGCCTCGTTGCGACGACGCTCGTCTTCGCTGGCGGCGCTGATCCGTTGCTGCTCGGCTTCGGAGGTCCGCAAGGCCACGGCGTTGTCCCTGAACACCTGGACCGCGCGGGCCATCAGCCCGACCTCGTCCTTGCGGCCGGCGCCGGCCACTTCGACGTCGACCTCGCCCTGGGCCAGTGTGGTCATGGTTCGTGACAGCGAGGCCAGCGGACGCGAAATCTTCCGCGAGCCGATCCACAGCGCCAGGCCCATGCCGCCCAGGGCGGCGACCAGGCCCAGCACCATCATCGTCAGCGCGCCCTCGTTGGCCTTCTTGTTGGCGGTCGCCACCAGGGCGTCGGTCTCGACGTGATAGCCGTCGCCCCAGGCCTTGGCGTCCTTGGACAGGCTTTCGATGGCAGGATCGAGGGCGGAGAGGCGCGCGATGGCACCGGTGTCATCATTGGCCAAGCCCAGGTCGGCGGCGGCGCGGCCGTCGGCGTAGAGGGCGTCGATGCGCTGGCGGAAGCCGTCGGCGGTCGGGGCGATGCTCGGGTCGGCCTTGACCATCTTGTCCAGGCTGTCCTTGCCCTCGGCATAGACCTTGTCGAGTTCCTTGGAGGCCGACTGGGCGGCTTCCGACGCGCCGTCATAGGTGACCGCGCGGTGGGCGGCGTGGCCCATCATGCTCAGGCGGCGGCTGAAGCGGGCCGACTGGACCTCGGCCGGCGAGCGATGCTCGACCAGGACGCGCGTGGCGTCCTGCAGGCTCTTCTGCTGCCAGACGCCCATGCCCGTGCAGCCGAGGACGGCGACGGCCAGGATGGCGGAAGGCAGCAGAACCTTGGTCGAGATCTTGAGGTCGTCGAGACCCATGGCTTCCCCCGTCAGGCCTGACCGCAGGAACGCGCGTGGCCCATGTCATATAATTCGGGAGATTTTCCGCTCGGCGACGTGAAAGACGGGTTAACGCGGCGGAAACAGCCAAGGCAGGCCGGCCTTCGCCGACGGGTCGTAGATCGTGGAATGATGCTCGTTCGGCATGGGGTCGTAGCGCCACAGCAGGCCCTTGGGCGGCTTGGCTTTCAGCGCCGCCACGACCCGGTCGACGCCCGCCTGCATGGTCGTGCCCTCGTCGCCGATCGACAGGTAGAGCCGACGCCCGCCGAACTTCCCCTTGGCCAGCAAGGACGCGGCTTCGCGCGACAGGCTCTGGTCATCCCACCACAGGCTGGGGCTGGCGGCCAGGTAGGCGTCGAAGGCCTGGGGCTCGCGCAGGAAGGTCTCGACCACGAACAGTCCCGCCAGCGACTCGCCGATCAGGCCTTTGTGGCCGTTGACGCGATAACGCGCCTTCACCCAGGGCTGCAGTTCGTCGACCAGGAAGCGACGATACGCCGCGGAGCCGCCGGACTGCGGCAGCAGCTTCAGGTCGTCGGCGAAGGTCGCCGGGTGGGTCAGGTCGTGCTTGCGGTCGACGCCCTCGATCCCGACGACGATCATCGGCGCCGCGCGACCGGCCGCGACCGCCTCGGCGACGAAGTCGGTGATCTTGGGGAAATCCTCCTGAACCGTGCCGCCGTCCAGCAGGTACAGCACCGGGTACTTCCGCTTCGACCCGGCATAGCCCGGCGGCAGGGCGATATTGACGCGGCGCTGACCGCCCAGCACGTGGCTGTCGACCATGAACGTCCCGTCCGGCGTCACCGCGCGGGACATGGTGGGAACGAGGGCGGCGGCGGCCGTGGCGGCCAGGAATCGTCTGCGATGCATGCCTAGACCTTAGCCATGGAACACAGGTCGCCAAGGCCTCGCCGTCGAAACCGCCGCCCCGCGCTTGACGCCAGCGCCTGGAGGGTTAGGAACCCTGCCCTCCTCCCGACCAGGCGCTCCCATGACGTCCGTTCCCCAAGCGACGATCGGCATCGATTTCGGCACGACCAACACCGTGGTCTCGATGACCCACGGCGACGGCCCCGCCACGCTGGTCAAGTTCCCGACGGCCGGCGGCGACATCTTCGCCTTCCGGTCGGCGCTCAGCTTCCACGCCCTGATGGGCGCGGGCGGCCGTCCCAACACCCTGGTGACCGAGGCCGGCCCCTGGGCGATCGAGGCCTATGTCGAGGACCCGCTGGAGACCCGTTTCATCCAGTCGTTCAAGACCTTCGCCGCCAGCGCCGCCTTCACCGAGACCAAGATCCTCAACAAGCGCTACCTGTTCGAGGACCTGCTGTCGGACTTCCTGCTGAAGCTGAAGGGCCATGGCGGCGCGGCGATGGAGACCCTGCCCGCGCGGGTGATCGTCGGCCGTCCCGTGACCTTCGCCGGCGGCAATCCCGACGAGGCCCTGGCCCTGGCGCGCTACGAGGCCGGCTTCAAGCGCCTGGGCTTCACCGACATCCGCTACGCCTACGAGCCCGTCGGAGCGGCGTTCTTCTTCGCCCGCCAGCTGAAGCAGGACGCCACCGTGCTGGTCGCCGACTTCGGCGGCGGCACCAGCGACTTCTCAATCGTGCGGTTCGAGCGTGAAGACGGCAAGCTGCGCTCCACCGCCCTGGCCCGATCGGGCGTCGGGGTGGCCGGCGACGCTTTCGACTACCGGATCATCGACCAGCTGGTCTCGCCGGAGCTGGGCAAGGGCAGCCTGTACAAGGCGTTCGACAACCGCCTGCCGATCCCCCAGCGCTACTACACCGCCTTCGCCCGCTGGGATCAGCTGGCCCTGCTGCGCGCCTCCAAGGACATGCGCGACATCCGCGCCCTGGAGAGAACGGCCGTCGAGCCGGAGAAGATCGCCCGCCTGATCGAGGTGCTGGACGACAACCACGGCTACGCCCTCTACCGTTCGGTCTCGGCGTTGAAGGAGGCGCTGTCCAGCCAGGACGAGGCGACGTTCCGGTTCGAGGCGGGCTCGGTGCTGATCRAGAAGACCGTCAGGCGCGCGGACTTCGAGGGCTGGATCGCCCCCGAGCTGAAGGCCATCGAGATCGCCGTCGACCAGGCGCTGGAGCGTTCCGGCCTGGGGGCGGACCGCGTCGACCGCGTGTTCCTGACCGGCGGCAGCTCGTTCGTCCCGGCCGTCCGCGAGATCTTCGTGCGGCGCTTCGGGGCGGCCAAGATCGAGAGCGGCGGCGAGTTCGAGTCCATCGCCTCGGGCCTGGCCCTGATMGGCCGCGAGGACGACCTGGACCTCTGGAGCGAGCGCGCCGCCCCGACGACCTGAGGCCGCGAACGGAGCGGTTTCAAAATATTGCACATCCGCAACAAATCTTTCCGGTTCCGCCCGACCCGCGACGTCTAATCCTCAGTGGAAGTTGGAAGTCCGCGGTCCGCCCGCGCCCGACACGCCATGATGTCGAGGTCGGGGGACCTGCTGAAGATGGGCGACAACGCGCGCACGATMGCGATCGTGCTGCATGATCTGCCGTTGGGCGGTTCGGAACGGATCGCGGTGCGGCTGGCCAACCGCTGGGCGGCGCTGGGACGGCGGGTCACGCTGTTCTGCGGCTCGCGCCAAGGGCCTCTGGCCGATCTGATCCACGCCGAGGTCGAGATGGTCGAGGCCGATCCGCCGATCCCGCGCGGTCGCGGCTCGCGCAAGGCCCTGGGCAAGGCCGCGGCGGCCTTCGTCGCCCAGCACCGGCCCGACATCCTGTTCGTGCCCGGTAACTACCATTGGCCGGTCCTGCCCGGCGTCGACGCCCTGCCCGCCGACCAGCGCCCCGGCGTGGTCGCCCAGATCGGCACGCCGCTCTACCGCCACGGCCGCAGCGCCCTGGCCCAGATCCCGTACAATCTGAAGACCCGCTTCCAGCTGCGCCGCATCGACCGAGCGATCTCGCTGTCGGACAGCATGACCGACGACGCCAACCGCGCCCTGGGGCGCCGTGTCACCCAGTGCATCCGCCTGCCGGCCCTGGACGATGACGACCACGCCTTCGTGCCGCCGGCCGAGGGCAAGCTGATCCTGGCCGCCGGGCGGCTGGTCAAGGAGAAGGGCTTCGACGTCGCCCTGCGCGCCTTCGCCCTGCTGGACGATCCGGACGCCCGTCTGGTCATCGTCGGCGAAGGCGAACGCCGCGCCGAACTCGAGGCCCTGGCGGTCGAGCTAGGCGTCGCCGAGCGGGTGCACATGCCGGGCTACGTGCCCGACATCCGCCCTTGGCTGGAGCTGGCCCGCACCTTCCTGCTCACCTCCTGGTACGAGGGCTACGCGGCGGTGATCGTCGAGGCGCTGGGCGCGGGACGGCCGGTGGTCAGCACCGACTGCACGCCGGCGGCGCGCGAGCTGCTGGCGGACGGGCTGAACGGCCGCGTGGCGCCGATCGGCGACGCCTTCGCGCTGGCCGAGAGCCTGCGCGACGTGCTCGACGCGCCCGCCCCCGATCCCCGCGTCCTGGCCCGCGCGGTCGACGCCTATCGGCTGGGACCGATCGCCGAGGCCTATCTCGACGTGTTCGACACGGTGGTCGCCAAGCGCACCGGCCTCGCGACGGTCAAGCGGTTCGCGCCCTTCCCCGGACGCGCTTTGTCCATTCCCATCGGACGTCCAGCGCCAGCGAGCGCGGCGAGACTTCGAAGCGCTTGGCGTCGATCAGCGTGACAGGCCCCGCGGCCGACAGGGTGTGCAGCCCGTCGGTCAGTCTGCCGAAACTGGGCGGCGGCGTGATCGGCTCGTCCGCCTCGGCCTCGAACCTATCCGGCGTCAGGGTGGTGACCCGCAGCGCCCGGATCGCGCCGCCATAGGTCCGCCGGCAGTCCTGCATCGGCAGCACGATCGCCCCGTCGACGACGACGGGCGTTCCGCCGGGCCGTGAACTGGAGCGATCGAAGCGCACCGGATTGCCCGGATGCGGCGTCCACGGTCCGGTGATCCGGTCGGCCCAGGCCACGTGCAGCGCGCTGACCTTCTCGGCCTTGGTCGTGGCCGGGGTGTAGAACAGCCACCACCGCCCGCCGTCGAACACCGGGGTGGCGTCGATCGCCACCTGGTCCAGCTCGATCGTGCCGACCGGCGCCCACTTCGTCGGGAAGTCCTCGGCGCGGTACAGGGTCAGCCGCCCCGACTTGTGCGCCTCCGGCAGCATGTAGGTCTCGCCGCCCTCCTCGATGATGAAGGGGTACGACAAGTGCCAGGGCTCCTTCAGCGCCGGCTCGCGGCTCAGCAGCCTCAGGCCCGCGTCGAAGGTCAGCACCTCGATGGCGCCGACCCGGTCGCGATAGTCGTAGATCTCGGCGAAGACGTAGAGCCTGCCGTCGCGCCAGACACCGATCGGGTCGGCGAGGAAGCGCAAGGGTCCAGGGTCGGGAATCCAGGTCACCGGATGCTCGGCCAGGGCGCCCGGCTTCAGCAGGTCGGCCATCGGCGCGCGGACCAGGCCGACGCGCCACATGTCCTTCATCAGGCCCATGAGCTCAGTTCACCTTGCCGGCGAACCTGGCCAGGGCCTCGCGGGCGCAGGCGTCGGCGGTCTCGTGGGTGGTGTCGGCCACGGCCAGTCCACCCACCAGCTGGCCGCCCATGTGCAGCGGCAGCGACCCGGCGTGCGGGTTCAGTCGCTCGGGCTCGGCCTTGATCAGGGCGGCGAAGGCCGGGTCGATCTTCTCGCGCGGCTCCATGACGCTGCCGGGAGCGTCGAACTGCACGGCGGTGGCGGCCTTGCGCGGCGCGGCGACCGGCGGCTTGGGGCTGGCGGACGAGCGCAGCACGACCAGCGGATTGCCCTTGTCGTCGACCACGGCGGCGCTGACCGCCGCGCCCTTGGCGGCGCAGGCGTCGACGGCGGCGCGGGCCAGGTCGACCGAGAGCGGCAGGTCCAGGGCCGGGGCGGCGAAGGCGTCGGTGGGAACCACGCTCGCCAAGCCGGCCAGAGTCATCATCAGCGCCGTCACGGTCGCCCTGGCCGGCCGGACCACCGCCACCAGCCAGCCGCCGCCCCAAGGCGTGTTGACCGCCGCCTCGTCCAGAACCTGGCCCAGCCGCTTGAGCCGATGCCACAGCCGCAGGGGCTTGAGCGCCAGCCACATGGTCAGGCCCACTCCGCCGTCGGGCTTCAGGTTGGGGGCGTAGTGGGCGACTAGGTCCTCGACCTCGCCCAGGTGCTCAATGCATTCGGAGAACACGACCACGTCGAAGGCCTCGTCGCTGCGGAAGGTGCGGCCGTCGCCCAGCAAGAGCTCCACCTGGCCCGCCGCGCGCTCGGCCGACAGGCGCTCCAGGCCGCGCTCGACGGCGGGAGCCGAGAAGTCGACGCCGACATAGCGGGCCGGCGCATGCGATCGGAAGGCCTCGAACAACACGCCCTCCCCGGCCCCGATCTCGAGGATACGGGGATTGGGCCAGCGGTCGGCGATCATGGCGGCCAGCAGGCGATGGTGGTGGCGCTGGTCCGAGCGGGCCAGGCGGTCGTAGACGCCTTCGCGATATTCGCGATCCCACTTCTCGACCGGGGCCGCGACGATAGGCTTGTGGCGCTTGCGCATGAACAGCTCGCCCACCCACGGGCGGTCGAGCGAGACCATTTCCACGAACCGCCGCCAGCGCAGATAGGCCATGTTTCCCCCAGGATATCCTCGATACCCGGATAGGCGCCGACCTGTCCGCTGTCCAGCGTCTCTAGGCTGTCATCGCCGGGCGGGATCGGCCCGCCCGGCGATGGAAAGGCGTCAACCCTTGTTGGCCAGGGCCGCCTGGGCGGCGGCCAGGCGGGCGATCGGCACGCGGTAGGGCGAGCAAGACACGTAGTCCAGGCCGACCCGCTCGCAGAAGTCGATCGAGGCGGGGTCGCCGCCGTGCTCGCCGCAGATGCCCAGCTTGATCCCGGGTCGCGCAGCGCGGCCGCGCTCGGCGGCGATGCGGATCAGGTCGCCGACGCCTTCCTGGTCGAGGCTGACGAAGGGGTCCTTGTCGAAGATGCCCTTCTCGATATAGGCGCCCAGGAACTTGCCGGCGTCGTCGCGGCTGATGCCGAAGGTGGTCTGGGTCAGGTCGTTGGTGCCGAAGCTGAAGAACTCGGCGTTGGCGGCCAGGTCGCCGGCCCGCAGGGCGGCGCGCGGCAGCTCGACCATGGTTCCGACCGTGTACTGAAGATCGACGCCCTGCTCTTCCAGCACGGCCTTGGCGGTGCGGTCGGTCAGGTCGCGCAGGTACTTCATCTCCTCGCCCTTGGTGACCAGCGGGTGCATGATCTCGGGCACGGGCGCGGCCTTGCCCGACTTGGCGATGTCGCAGGCCGCCTCGACGATGGCCCGCACCTGCATCTCGTAGATTTCCGGGTACGAGACGCCCAGGCGGCAGCCGCGATGGCCCAGCATCGGGTTGGTTTCGTGCAGTTCCTTGGCCCGGCGCAGCAGCTTGGCGGCGTCCAGGCCCGTGGCCTCGGCCACCGCCCGAACGTCTTCCTCCGTATGCGGCAGGAATTCGTGCAGCGGCGGGTCGAGCAGGCGGATGGTGACCGGCAGGCCTTCCATGATCGTGAACAGCTCGACGAAGTCGGCCTTCTGGAAGGGCGCGATCTTGGCCAGGGCGGCGCGGCGGCCGGCTTCGTCGTCGGCCAGGATCATCTCGCGCACGGCGGCGATCCGGGTGTCGTCGAAGAACATGTGCTCGGTCCGGCACAGGCCGATGCCCTCGGCGCCGAAGCCGCGGGCGGTCTGGGCGTCCAGCGGGGTCTCGGCGTTGGCGCGGACCTTCAGGCGGCGGACCTCGTCGGCCCAGCCCATCAGGGTGGCGAAGTCGCCGGTCAGCTCGGGCTCGATCATCTTGGGCGAGCCGACCAGGATTTCGCCGGTCGAGCCGTCGATGGTGATGGTCTCGCCCGCCTTGAAGTCGCGGCCGCGCACCCGGAACAGGCCTTCCTTGGGGAAGATCGCCACGTCGCCGGCGCCGCTGACGCAGGCCCGGCCCATGCCGCGCGCCACGACGGCGGCGTGGCTGGTCATGCCGCCCCGGGCGGTGATGATGCCGCGGGCKGCGTGCATGCCGTGGATGTCCTCGGGGCTGGTCTCCTCGCGCACCAGGATCACGGCCTCGCCGCCGGCCGCGGCCTTCTCGGCGGCCTCGCTGTCGAACACGATCTTGCCGGTGGCCGCGCCGGGCGAGGCCGGCAGGCCCTTGGCGATGAGCTCGCGATGGGCGGTGGGATCGATGGTCGGGTGCAGCAACTGGTCCAGCGAGGCCGGCTCGACGCGGCCGATCGCTTCCTCGCGGGTGATCACGCCCTCGGCGGCCATGTCGACGGCGATCTTCAGGGCGGCCTTGGCGGTGCGCTTACCGCTGCGGGTCTGCAGCATGTAGAGCTTGCCCTGCTCGACCGTGAACTCGATGTCCTGCATGTCGCGGTAGTGGCGCTCCAGCGTCTCGACCACGGTCTTGAACTGGCCGAACACCTCCGGCATCGCCTCTTCCATCGAGGGGGCCGTGTCGCCCATCTCCTCGCGGGCGGCCTTGGTCAGGGACTGGGGCGTGCGGATGCCCGCCACCACGTCCTCGCCCTGGGCGTTGATCAGGAACTCGCCGTACAGGCGGCCGTCGCCGTTCGAGGGGTTGCGGGTGAAGGCCACGCCCGTCGCCGAGGTCTCGCCCATGTTGCCGAACACCATCGACTGGATGTTGACGGCGGTGCCCCAGGCCTCGGGGATGTCGTGCATGCGGCGATAGAACTTGGCCCGGTCGTTCATCCAGCTGGCGAACACCGCGCCGACCGCGCCCCACAGCTGCTCCTGGGCGTCCTGCGGGAAGGGCTTGCCCAGGGCGTCGCGCACGGCGGCCTTGTAGTCCTTGATCACCGCGGCCCAGTCGTCGGCGGTCAGGGCCGTGTCGACGGTGACGTCCAGGCGATCCTTGTGGTCGTCCAGGATCTCCTCGAACATGTGGTGCTCCAGGTCGAGCACGACGTTCGAGTACATCTGGATGAAGCGGCGATAGCTGTCATAGGCGAAGCGACGGTCGCCCGACAGCTTGGCCAGGCCCTCGACGGTCTCGTCGTTGAGGCCCAGGTTGAGGACTGTGTCCATCATGCCCGGCATCGAGGCCCGGGCGCCCGAGCGCACCGAGACCAGCAGCGGGTTGGCGACGTCGCCGAACGTCTTGCCGGTCAGGCTCTCGACCTTGGCCAGGCCGGCCTCGACCTGCTGCGCCAGCTCGGCCGGGTACTGCTTGCCGTTGGCGTAATAGTGAACGCACGCCTCGGTAGTCACCGTGAAGCCCGGCGGCACCGGCAGGCCCAGGGACGACATCTCCGCGAGATTGGCCCCCTTCCCGCCCAGCAGGTTCTTCATCTTGGCGTCGCCGTCGGCGCCGCCTCCCCCGAACGAATAGACCCACTGCGTCTTGGTCAGCGTATCAACCGGCATTTCTTGTTCACCCTGCGATAAGTGAAAAAGCCGGCGGCCCTCTTATGGAGCCGTCCTGGCTTGGGACAGTGAGCGTTAACGCCCATCCCGCACTGCAATATCCGGGCGTTCAGTAGCACCTTGTCAAAGAAGCCGTCCACCGACGGTTTTCCGTTCGCAGTCTAAACCGAAATTTCGGCAAATTCTTCCAATGACAACGTTGTCCTGTTCGAGATTTGCGCGAATACCGGCGTGATCGAACACCACCCCGAGTCTTGGGCGGCGCCGAAGGCGTCGCGCCTCGCCATGCTTAAGCTGGCGGGCGCGCGTCGTTCTAGAACAGGTTGATGGTCAGCCGCAGTGCAGCCACGACCACCGTCCCGGCGTCTCGATCACCGCCGGCGCGGCGGATCACCTGCAGATCCGGCTGCAGGGACACCCGGGGCGCGACCTTGTCCGAATACGTGATCTCGACGCTGGATTCGGCGTCGGCGGGCGTGACGCCGGCGTCCAGGGTGTTGGCGCGCTGTTTGGACGACAGCCGCCCCTGCTCCACCCCGATCGAGAACGCGCTCTCGGGACGCGAGGCGAAGACCCGCTCGACCAGCACCCCGGCCTGCCAGCCCGAGCTGAAGGGCGTGGTGTCGCCGTCCGAGAAGCCCAGGCGGGCGAAGCCCCGCACGGATCGGCCGCTCTCGCCGCCGTCGACGAACGGATACTCGGCCAAGACATAGCCGCCCCGCGCCTTGCTCAGCGCCGGATCCCCGTTGGCGTCCAATGCGCGCAGGTCCGGCTGGCGCTCGGTGTAGAACCAGCCTCCGGCCGCCAGCCGCCAGCTGTCGCCGAACCCGGCCTCGGCGATGATCAGGGCGCCGTTGTCGAAGCTGGTCGACGGTCCGTCCGGATCGCCGACCGTCCCCGCATGGGCGTTGAGCGCGGCGGCCTGGAGATAGGCGCCCTTGCCGCCCTCGATCCTGGCGCGCACGGCCAAGGCCGTGGACGGGAAGATCGACGGGCCGTTCGGGCCGGTCGAGGCGAACTCCGAGCCGATGCCGAACGGCGGCGCCAGCAGCAGGCCCGAGGCCTCGGTCGAGTAGAACTCGCTGTTGAGGTCGTAGAGCCCGGCCAGCACCGAGCCGTGGTCGTCGGCGAACTTGGACTGGACCCAGAGCTCGTAGAGCCGCGCGCGCGGCCGGGCGACCTCGATGTTGTCGATCCCCTGCAGCGTGCCGGCCAGGTCGTTGGGCGCGCCGCCGCTGTTGTTGAGCAGGTAGCCGTGCACCGTGGCCCCGCGCCAGCCGACCAGCTTCTCCAGGTCGCCGTCAACAATCACGTCGAGATTGTCCAAGGCCCGGCCGGCGTGGGCCGTCCCTCCGTGCACCGTCCCCGCGACGTCCGCCGTATAGGTGACCTCATGGGTCCAGGCGCCTTGCCCGGCCTCGGTTTCTGCCCAGGCGGCCGCGCTGGACGAGACGCCAATTGCGAATGCCGCGCAAGAACAGATTGATCTAATCGAAGTCATAGCCCTGCCCCATCAACACGAGGACAAGTACCGGCTCGACTTGAAGCACCTCTTAAAGTTTCCCGGGCGCGGCCTTTTGTCTCAGGCGCGACATTTGAACCTCCAAACATGCATGGCGAAGACGCCGTTAACCCCATTGGGAGAAGCTGACCAAATCTAAACGGCGCGCGAGGGCGGCTATGCTTCGGACGATCAACCACAAGGTGATGGGCGCGGGCGCGG
Source organism: Caulobacter sp. 05T431 (assembly GCF_056665975.1). NCBI lineage: Bacteria > Pseudomonadati > Pseudomonadota > Alphaproteobacteria > Caulobacterales > Caulobacteraceae > Caulobacter > Caulobacter sp. 05T431. Next base: position 96,511 of record NZ_JBFTKU010000018.1, read on the forward strand.
CCGTCATGGTGCTGTGCACGGCCAGCGCCGGAGCGGGCCTGTGGTCCACCACGCGCCTGGACGCCGCCCTGCAAGACGCCAACGTGTCGGCGGCCGTGCTGCGCAACCACATGGAAGCCGACATGATGCACGACGCCCTGCGCGCCGACGTCCTGTCGAGCCAGCTGTCGGACGACACCGGTTCGGGCGTCGACATCGCCGGCACCCGCAAGGACCTGACCGCCCACGTCGCCAACTTCCGCAAGGCGATCGCCGACAACGACGCCCTGGCCACCGACCCGGCCAGCCGCGCCGCCCTGGCCGAGGTCAAGGCCCCTCTCGACACCTACATCAAGTCGGCCGGCCAGATGGTCGACCTGGCCGCGACCGACCGGACCCAGGCCATCGCCGCCATGCCGAGCTTCATGAAGCAGTTCTCGACGCTGGAAGGCGCGATGAGCCAGGCCTCGGACAAGATCGAGGCGGCCTCGAACGCCGCCGCGCTGCGCGCCAAGGCCGTGGCCCGGTTCTCCGAGATCCTGATGACCGCCGCCGTGGTGGCGGGGATGATCTTCGCCGGCATCCTGATCGTGATCTCGCGCGCCGCCATCGTGCGGCCGGTGCTGAACCTGGCCAACGACATGCGCCGCATGGCCGCCGGCCAGAACGACATCACTGTCTCGGGCGCCGGGCGTCCGGACGAGATCGGCKAGATGGCCAAGAGCGTCGAGGTGTTCCGCCAGTCGGGCATCGAGCGCGCCCGCCTGGAAGCCGAGGCCGCCGGCTTCCAGCAGGAGCTGGACCGCAAGCTGCGCGACATGGAGGCCGCCTTCGAGCTGGCCGGCCGTGAGCAGAAGGCCGTGGTCGACGTCATGGCCAAGGGCCTGTCCAGCCTGGCCGGCGGCGACCTGTCCACCCGCATCGCCGCCCAGGTGGCCAGCGACTACATGGCGCTGAAGAACGACTTCAACGCCGCCGCCGAGGGCCTGGAGAACGCCATCCGCACGATCTCGGGCGTCGCCTCGCAGATCGGCTCGGGCACCCAGGAGATCGCCCAGGCCTCCAATGACCTGTCGCGCCGCACCGAGCAGCAGGCCGCCAGCCTTGAGGAAACCGCCGCGGCGCTCGACGAGATCGCCGCCACCGTGCGCCAGACCGCCGACGGCGCCACCCGCGCCACCACCGAGGTCGCGTCGGCTCGCACCGACGCCGAGCGCTCGGGTCAGGTGGTCGGCCAGGCCGTCGCGGCCATGGGCGCCATCGAGGACTCCTCGCGCCAGATCACCCAGATCATCGGGGTCATCGACGAGATCGCCTTCCAGACCAATCTGCTGGCCCTGAACGCCGGCGTCGAAGCGGCGCGGGCCGGCGACGCGGGCCGCGGCTTCGCCGTGGTGGCCCAGGAAGTCCGGGCCCTGGCCCAACGCTCGGCCGAGGCCGCCAAGGAGATCAAGACCCTGATCTCGACCTCCACCCAGCAGGTCGAGACCGGCGTGGACCTGGTCGGCCAGACCGGCGAGGCCCTGGGCCGCATCGTCGGCCGCGTGGCCGCCATCGACGATCTGGTGCGCCAGATCAGCTCGTCCAGCCAGGAACAGGCCTCGGGCCTCGCCGAGGTCAACACCGCCGTCAACCACATGGACCAGGTGGTGCAGCAGAACGCCGCCATGGTCGAACAGGCCACCGCCGCGACCCATTCGCTGAAGGGCGAGACGGCCCAGCTGGTCTCGCTGGTCGGGCGCTTCAAGATCGGCGGCGGGCGCGAAGCCCTGCGGATGGCGGGCTAAACGGTCGCTGCGGCCAAGAGCCGCGCACGCCGCCCGTGGAGCGGAAAATGAGCTATGCCAAAGGCATGGCGTGGCTCAATCCCCCTTCCCTGACGCGCGGGCTGCGGTCGATCCACTGGATCGTCGGAGCCAGCGTCATCCTGGTCGCCGTTTCCGTCGTGGGCAGCCTGGCCCTGATGCTGTTCGCCGCCCGCTCGCTGGACCGGATGGAGAGCCAGGACGAGCACCAGCTGGTCCAGCGCACGATCCAGCGCGACCTCAACCGCATGGCCCGCGACCTGACCTCGGCGACCGTCTGGGACGACGCCGCCAAGGCCATGGGCCCACCCGTCGACCGAGCCTGGGCCGACGTCAACTTCGCCGCCTACTACCACCAGTATTTCGGGCACGACCTGACGTTCGTCGTCCGCGACGGCCAGGTGATCTACAGTTCGCTGGCCGGAGCGCGCGTGTCGGCGACAGCCCTGGGCGCCCTGCCCCGCGACGCGGCGCCGCTGATCGCCCGCGTCGCCGCCAAGGCCGGCTCCGCCCACGCGGCCAGACGCTTCAGCCTGGAAGGCTCGACCGCGGAAGGCGGCCTGGTCCGCTCCGGCGACGAGGTCTATCTGGTGGTGGCCGCCGACGCGATCGCCGAAACCCCCGGCATGGCCCGGCTCACCCGGGACATTCCGCCCGCCGTGGTCGTCACCGCGCGCCGGGTCGGCGCCGGCTATACGCGCGGCCTGCAGAACGACCTGGGCATCGAGGGCCTGACCCTGTCGCCCGCGACCGCCCCCAGCGTGTCCAGCGTGCCGCTGGTCGACATCTCTGGCCGCCCGGTCGGGTCGCTGGCCTGGCCGGCGCGCGATCCGGGCATGTCGCTGCTGAAGGCTGGAGCGCCCTGGCTGGCCCTGGGCTTCGTCATCCTGGCCGTCGCGGCGGTCGTGCTGCTGCTGCGGATCACCGAAGCCCTGAACAGGCTGGCCGCCAGCCAGCGGGCCCTGATCGCGGCCAAGGACGACGCCGAGGCCGCCAACGCCGCCAAGACCCAGTTCCTGGCCAATATGAGCCATGAGATCCGCACCCCGCTGAACGGCGTGCTGGGCATGACCCAGGTCATGCGGGCCGACCAACTGCCCGAACGCCAGCGCAATCGGCTGGATGTGATCCACAATTCGGGCGAGGCGCTGCTGGCCCTGCTCAACGATATCCTCGACATGGCGCGGCTCGAAGGCGGCGGGGTCCGGCTGCGCGCCGAACCGTTCGAACCGGCCGCCCTGGTCGAGGCGACCTGCGCCCTGTTCTCCGGCGCGGCGACCAACAAGGCCATCGCCCTGTCGTTCGACCTGGCCCCTGGCTGCGACGGGGCCTGGATCGGCGATCCGATCCGCCTGCGACAGGTGCTGGGCAACCTGGTCGCCAACGCCGTGAAGTTCACCCGCCAGGGCTCGGTGCGGATCGTCGTGTCGCCCTCGGAGACCGGCCTGCGGTTCGAGGTGCGCGACACCGGTCCGGGCATCGCGCCGGAACATCGCCCGCGACTGTTCAAGATCTTCTCGCAGGTCGACGGCTCCCTGACCCGCGCCCACGAGGGTTCGGGCCTGGGGCTGGCGATCTGCCGCGACCTGGTCGCCCTGATGGGCGGCGTGATCGGCGTCGACAGTGTTCCGGGCCGTGGCTCGACCTTCCATTTCGACGTGCCGCTGCAGCGCGCGTGGACCGAGCGCCCCGCCCTGCGCGTGGTCGGCGGATAGCGGTCCGGCCAACAACACGGATGGACTGCCCCTAGGGCAGTTCCGTAGCCTCGACTCCACCGGTCGTCCCCAGGGGCGGAAACAAGAACCGGGGAGGAAACCATGGCGTCAGTATCGACCGCGAGCGCGGCCGCTCGCGAAGCCGTCCGCACTCCCGCCCACGCGCCGCTGGACGCGGTGGTCGTCGGCGCCGGCTTCGGCGGGCTCTACATGGTCCACAGGCTGCGCGAGGCGGGTCTTTCGGTCCAGGGGATCGAGGCCGCCGGCGACGTCGGCGGGACCTGGTGGTGGAACCGCTATCCCGGCGCGCGCTGCGACATCCCCAGCCTGCTCTATTCCTACACCTTCTCGGACGACCTCCAGGCCGAATGGCGGTGGACCGAGAAATACGCCACCCAGCCCGAGATTCTGGCCTACGCCCAGCACGTGGCCGACCGCTTCGACCTGCGCCCGTCCTTCTTGTTCGACACCCGCGTGGTCTCGGCGATCTTCGACGAGGACGCCAAGCTCTGGCGGGTGACCACCGACCGGGGCGACCAGGTCACCGCCCGGTTCTGCGTGATGGCCACCGGCTGCCTGTCGGCCCCGCGCGGCCTGGACCTGCCCGGCGCCGAGACCTTCCGGGGCCAGACCCTGGTCACCGGCCTGTGGCCGCACCAGCCCGTCGACTTCACCGGCAAGCGGGTGGCGGTGATCGGCACCGGCTCGTCGGCGGTGCAGTCCACGCCGCTGATCGCCGAGCAGGCCGACCAGGTCTACGTGTTCCAGCGCACGCCCAACTACAGCCTGCCCGCCCTGAACGCCCCGCTGACCGACGAGGAGGTGGCCGGCTTCCGGGCCAATTTCCCGATGTACGTCGAGCTGCTGCGCAGCGGCCAGCCGCCCCTGCCCATCCCGCCGGCCGACTACGTGCCGTCCGACGAGGAGCTGAACGCCCTGGTCGAGCAGTTGTGGAACGGCTGGGGCCTGATCTCGGCCGTGCAGATCCCCAACATCGTGCGCGACGAGCGCTGCAACCAGGCGGCCGGCGACTTCGTGCGGGCCAGGATCGCGCAGACTGTCAAGGACCCGACCCTGGCCGAGAAGCTGACCCCGCGCGACTTCCCGATCATGACCAAGCGCGCCTGCGTCGACACCGGCTATTACGAGACCTTCAACCGCGACAATGTCGAGCTGATCGACCTGCGCGAGACGCCGATCGAGGCGATCACGCCGGCGGGGGTGCGCACCAGCGCGCGGGAATACGCCGTCGACGTGATCGTCAGCGCCCTGGGCTTCGACGCCATGACCGGGGCCCTGCTGCGGATGGACATCCGCGGTCGCGGCGGCCGCCCCCTGGCCGAGGCCTGGGCCGAGGGGCCCAAGACCTATCTGGGCCTGGCCGTGGCGGGCTTCCCCAACCTGTTCACGGTCACCGGCCCGGGCAGCCCGTCGGTGCTGACCAACGTCCTGACCGCCTGCGAGCAGCATGTGGACTGGATCATGGACGCCATAGCCCACGTGCGGAGCACCAACGCCGCGACGCTGGAGGCGACGGACCAGGCCCAGGAAGACTGGGTGGCCCACGTCAACGACGAGGCCGACAAGACCCTCTTCCCCCGCGCGGCCTCCTGGTACATGGGCGCCAACATCGAGGGGAAGCCCCGGGTGTTCATGCCCTATGTCGGCGAGGGCTATAAAATCCATTGCGACACGGTCGCGGCTGAGGGTTATCCGGGGTTCGCGCTTGGGTCCTGAGTCATGAATCCGACTTAGATGAGATTGTTTCGCAATTTGATTTGACCTGACGTCCCAGCCGTGACTGAACACGTTCGCTCAATTGCGGGAGGGCGAGCGCGTGGCGAACAGGTCGAAATGGCTGGACGACGGCATGGACACCGTCACGGTCACCTCCCTGCCGACCCTGGGACTTCGCCTGCTGGGCTCGGCCTTCTGCGTCGTCATGGCCGGCGTCAATCTCGGCTGGGCGGTCGCCCTGCCCTGGACCGCGGCGATGGTCGTCGCCGAGATCTCCACCTGGATCACGGCCACACCCCAGCGTCACGGCCATCGCCCCACGGGTCGCCAGCGGCTGCTCTATTTCCTGGCCGTGGCGTGGACCAACCTCGTCTGGTGGACCTATGTGCTGATGCTCTGGTTCCTGGGCGGCCCGGCCATGCGCGTGGCGGCGATCCTGCTGCTGATCGCCCAGATGATCCACGGCCAGGCCTTCGCCTCGCGGTCCAAGCCGATGTTCATCATGATGGGCGGCGGACCGGCCGCCCTGCTGGTGGTCCTGTGCGGCTTTTTCGCGGGCTTCAGGGGGCAGGAGCAGGTCTTCGTCGCCCTCGGGGCGGTGATCTCGGCCGTCTACAGCCTGCGCGCCACATGGGCCAATCGCCGACAGGCCCAGTTGCTGGAGACCTCCCGCGCGGACGCCGTCGCGGCGAACAAGGCCAAGTCCTCGTTCCTGGCCCTGATGAGCCATGAACTGCGCACGCCGATGACCGGCGTGCTGGGCATGGCGCGGGCGCTGGAGATGGAGCAGCTGTCGCCGCGCCAGACCCAGCAGGTCGGCATCCTGCGCCGCTCGGGCGAAGGCCTGCTGACCCTGCTCAACGACATCCTCGACCTGTCCAAGGTCGAGGCCGGCAAGCTCGACCTGGAAAACACGCCCTTCGACCTGGCCGCCGAGGTGGAGCAGGTCGGCGAACATTGGAGCCAGGCCGCCGAGGCCAAGGGCCTGCTGCTGACCTGCGCCCTGGAACCCGCCGGTCCGACCTGGCTGCTGGGCGACCCGACCCGGCTGCGCCAGATCATGATGAACTTGCTGTCAAACGCCCTGAAATTCACCGAGGTGGGCGAAGTGCGGCTGGGCGTGCGCGTGGCCGACGAGACGGACGGCCTGGCCAGGCTGGAAATCGCCGTCTCCGACACCGGCGCGGGCATGTCGGCCGCGGACCAGGCCCGCCTGTTCGAGGCCTTCTCCCAGGCGGACGCCTCGGTGGCCCGGCGCTTCGGCGGCTCGGGTCTGGGCCTGGCGATCTGCCGCCGCCTGGCGCGCATGATGGGCGGCGACATCGCCGTGGACAGCCGAAAGGGCCAGGGCTCGACCTTCACCGTCGATCTGCGCCTGCCCCGCTGCGAACCGGCGCCGAAATCCCTCGATGTGACGGCGGACCTCGATCTGACCGGCTTCCGCGTGCTGGTCGTCGACGACAACGCCACCAATCGCATCGTCGCCCAGACGCTGCTGGAAGCCTTCGGCTGCGCGGTGACCACGGCCGAGGACGGCTTCGACGCCCTGGCTCGCCTGCGGATCCAGAGGTTCGACGCCGTGCTGATGGACGTCCACATGCCGCGCATGGACGGACCGGCCGCCCTGGCCGCGATCCGGGCCGGCGAGGCCGGCGACCCGACCATTCCCGTGGCGGCCCTGACGGCGGACGTCATGACCGCCAGCGTCCAGGCCCTGAAGCAGTTGGGCTTCAACGGCGTCCAGCCCAAGCCGATCGATCCCGAAAGCCTGGTGGCCGCCCTGGCCGGACTGCGGGTGAAGTCCGACGCGTGAGCCCGGACTCCACGCGGCTGGCGTCGGGCGGACGCCACGGCTAGGCTTCAACGGCCATGAGCGAGCTCACGACGCCCACCAAGGTCGCCCCGCTGGAGGCGGAACAGGCCACCGCCCTGGACCGTGACGGCTATCTGCTGCTGCGGAGCGCCGTGCCCGAGACCTGGCGCGAGACCCTGCGCKCCGCCTTCGACGCGGGGGTGGGACCGCCGGAACAATGGGCCGTGGCGCGCGGCGCGGGCTGGCGGCATTCCTTGCTCGACCTGGACCCGATCGTTCAGGCCGCCTGCCGCCTGCCGCCCCTGCTGGGCGCGGCGGCGCGTCTGCTGGACGCTCCGTTCTTCCTCAGCCAGGTCGAGGGCCGCGAGCCCCTGCCGGACCAGGGCCACCAGGCCCTGCACCGAGACGGCGCGGGCCGGAAGGTCGTCTCCGCCCTGGTCTTCCTCGACGCCTACATGCCGGACAACGGGGCCACCCGGGTGGTGCCGCGTCACCTCGACCGGGGCGAGCCGGACGAGGCCCTGTCCCTCACCCTGTCGGGCGAGGCGGGCGACATCCTGGTGTTCGACGCTGACCTGCTGCACGGGGCGACCCTGAACCGCTCGGGCGCGCGGCGGCGCTCGCTGCTGCTGAGCTTCGTGCCCGAGGTCCATCGAGCCTCCGACGACGCCTGCCGGGCCATCCGCAGCGTGCGGATGGACACCAGCGAGGTCTTCGTTCCCTAGAAGGGCCCTAGCCGCCGATCAGCGAGAAATCGGCCACCTGGCCCATGGCGTCGCGGACAGCGGCCAGGGTCTTCAGGCGACTGTCGCGCTCGGCGGCGACGTCCGAATTGACGAACACGCCGTCCAGGAAGGCGTCGACCGGACCACGCAGCCCGGCCAACTCCTGCATGGCGGCGGTGAAGTCCTCGGCCTTCAGGGCGTCGGCCAGGGGCTGGCGAACCAGCCGCAGGGCGTCGTGCAACGCGACCTCGGGCTCGGAGGCGTTGGGCGGGAGTTCCGCCTCGCCCTCGCCCTTCCAGCCCTTCTTCTCCTCGGCCTTGAGGATGTTGGACGCGCGCTTGTAGCCGGCCAGCAGGTTCTTGCCGTCGTCGGTCTTGAGGAAGCCGTCCAGGGCCTGGGCTTTCAACATATCGCGGTAGGGACGCGCGGGCCCCTGCCCCTTGGCCGTGGCCGCCTTGACCGCGTCGGCGTTCAACCCCTGATCGCGAAGCATGACGTATAGCCGGTCGTCGATGAAGCCGTGCGCCAGCTCGCCCACAACCGCGTCCGGATCAGCCGAAACGTTCAATCGCTTCACGGCGCCCTCGATCAGAGGGTCCAGCGCGATATCGAGTTCGTTGTCGATCGTCAGGCGAATGAATCCCAACGCCGCGCGACGCAGCGCGAACGGGTCCTTCGAGCCAGTGGGCTTCTCGTCGATCGCGAAGAACCCGACCAGCGTATCCAGCTTGTCCGCCAGGGCGACGGCCACGCTCAGCGGCGCGGTCGGCACCGCGTCCGAAGGCCCCTGCGGCTTGTAGTGATCGCGGATGGCGTCGGCGATCTCGGGGTCCAGGCCGGCGGCGCGAGCGTAGTAGCCGCCCATCAGCCCCTGCAGCTCGGGGAACTCGCCCACCATCTGCGAAGCCAGGTCGGCCTTGGCCAGGCGCGCGGCTTCCTTGGCCTTGGCGACATCGGCGCCGACCAGGGGCGCGATCTGGCCGGCCAGGGCGACGATGCGCTCGACGCGCTCGGCCATCGTGCCCAGCTTGGCGTGGAAGGTGACGCCGTTCAGCTTCTCCAGCCACGGCTCGAAGCCGACCTTGACGTCCTCGTCCCAGAAGAATCGGGCGTCCGACAGGCGCGACGACAGCACCTTGGCGTTGCCCTCGGCGATCACCTTGCCGCCGTCGGCCGACTGGACGTTGGCGATGGTGATGAAGTGCGGGGCCAGGCCGCCCGTGGCCGGGTCACGGACCGCGAAATACTTCTGGTGCGTGCGCATCGAGGTGCGGATGACCTCGCCGGGCAGGTCCAGGAACGCCGGGTCCATGTCGCCCAGCACGGGGGTCGGCCATTCGGCCAGGCCGGCCACTTCCTCGAGCAGGCCCAGGTCTTCGACCAGTTCCAGATTGCGCGCGAAGCACAGGGTCTTGCAGCCTTCCAGGATGCGCGCCTTGCGCTCCTCGACGTCCAGCACGACGAAGTGCTCGAGCAGGCCCTTGGCGTACTCGTCGAAGTCGCGCGCCTTGAACGGCTGGCCGCCCCAGCCGAAGCCCACGCGCATGAAGCGGTGGCCCTCGGTGATGTCGCCGGCCTCGATGCCTTCGACGGCGAACGGCACGACCTCGCGGTCGAAGACGCAGAGGATGCGCTTCAGCGGCCGCACCCAGCGCAGCTTGCTGGTGCCCCAGGTCATCGACTTGGGCCACGGGAAGCCACGGATGATGGCCTCGACCATTTCGGCGACGATCTCGGTCGTCGGGCGACCGGTCTTCTCGATGAAGGCCATGTAGACGCCGTCGCGTTCGACCAGCTGGTCCTGGGTCAGGCCCGCCTTGCGCAGGAAACCTTCCATGGCCTGGGGCGGGGCGCCGACGCGCGGGCCCTTCAGCTCTTCCTTGCGGTCGGCCTGGGCGATCGGCAGCCCTTCGACCACCAGCGTCAGGCGACGCGGACCGGCGAAGGTCTTCAGGGCCTCGGGCAGGAAGCCGGCGGCGGCCAGGTGCTCGCGCGCCATCCGCTCCAGGTCGCGCGCGGCGCCGGCCTGCATGCGGGCGGGGATCTCTTCGGAGAACAGTTCGAGAAGCAGTTGGGGCATCAGGATGCGTCGGACTCGACAGGATTTTCGGAAAGCGTCGCACGCACCTCGGCCGCTTCGGCGGGATCGATATGCTTGATGACGACGCGGGTGGTGTAGTGGCCGTAGAACTTGCCGTTCTTTTCGTAGGCCCAGTCGGAGATCTGCTCCGGCTTGAAGGTCACGGGCACGTACGGGCTCAAGCCCGGGACGTTATCGGGCCTGTTGGCCAGCATGGCGGTGACCGTATCGCCTCCGGTGCGGTGCATCTGCTTGACCCAGATATGCTCGTGACCGCCGTCCGGCGTGGGAAAGGCGACCTTCAGGAAATGGGGCGTCGTGGGGCTGGCCTGGAGGTGCTTCCAGAACACCGGCAGGGTCTTGCGCGCCGAAGCGATGGCGGCGTTCATCTCGGCGTCTTCCTCGCCGAAGTTCACCACCTTGTCGTCCTGCGCCTGGCTCGTCGGGGCCGGGGCCGCCGAAAGAGCGACCGGCGACGCGACGCAGAGCGCAAGGACCGCCAGGCCAAGGCCGAGCCGCGCCCGCATCACGCGGCTTCCTGCTGCTCGACCCAGGCGCTGGCGCACAGCTTACAGAGGTCGCGTATGCGGCCGATGTAGGAGGCGCGCTCGGCGACGGCGATCGCGCCGCGGGCGTTCATCAGGTTGAAGAGGTGGCTGGCCTTCAGGACCATGTCGTAGGCGGGCAGCACCAGGGACTTGCCCTGGTACGAGCGGGCCAGCATCAGCGGCACCTGCTGCTCCATGTCCTCGAACTGGCGCTTGAGCACGGCCACGTCGTAGCCGTGGAAGTTGGCCTCGGACTGCTGGCGCTCGTTCTCCAGGAACACGTCGCCATAGGTCAGGTGGCCCAGCGGCGCGTCCGGGTCGTTGAACGGCAGGTCGTAGACGTTGTCGACGCCGAACACGTACATGGCCAGGCGTTCCAGGCCGTAGGTCAGCTCGCCCGCCACCGGCGAGACGTCCAGGCCGCCCACCTGCTGGAAGTAGGTGTACTGGCTGACCTCCATGCCGTCGCACCAGACTTCCCAGCCCAGGCCCCAGGCGCCCACGGTGGGATTCTCCCAGTCGTCCTCGACGAAGCGGATGTCGTGGGTGCGCAGGTCCAGGCCGATGGCCTCCAGCGACCCCAGGTACAGGTCCTGCATGTTCGGCGGGTTCGGCTTCAGGATCACCTGGTACTGGTAATAGTGCTGCAGGCGGTTGGGGTTCTCGCCGTAGCGGCCGTCGCCCGGACGGCGCGAGGGCTGGACGTAGGCCGCGTTCCAGGGCTTGGGACCCAGGGCGCGCAGCACAGTTGCCGGGTGCAGGGTCCCCGCCCCCACCTCGACATCGTGCGGCTGCAGGATCACGCAGCCCTGGGCGCTCCAATAGTCGTGGAGCGTCAGGATGAGGTCCTGGAAAGACCTCGGTTTTTCTTGGAGTTTCGCGGGCATCAGGGTCCGAACAGGGCCAGAAAAAAGTCGGCGGACCATAGGGCCCGCCGACTGACGCTTCAAGCGCGTTGGGACCGCTGAAAGGCTTAGTTGCCCTTGGCGGCGGTGTGGCGTCCCGCGTTCGACAGCGGCGCGCCGTAGAGCTTGCGGTTTTCCGGGGTGTCGGCGACCGGTTGGTTGGAGACCACGTTCGGGTCGCCCGCTTTCAGGCCGGCTTGCTGCTCGGCCGGCATCGACGAAACGCGGCCGGCGGTGTCGGTCGCCATGCCGGTCGGAGCCGTGGTCGACTCGGTCGTGGTGGTGGTCGTCGTCGTGGTCGTGGCCGTCGGGTCGGCCGGCATCGTCTGGTCGGTCGGGGCGGCGGCTGTGGGGTCCGGGTTCACAGCGCCGGCGGGCGCGGTGGACTGGGCCATGGCCACGCCGGACATCAGCGCCAGGGCGGCGGTGGCGGTAGCGATACGCACAAACATGGGGCTGATCCTTATTGAGGAAATACAGCCCAATCAGCGTCCAAAGCTTGAGTCCGTTGCGAGGATCACGGGTTCGTGAACGCTTTACTTGAAGAACATCACGATCGCCACGCCCACGAAGATGAAGCCGAAGCCGACCAGCGTCTTCCAGCTGATCGCCTCGCCCAGGAAGAACACAGAGAACAGCGTGAAGACGATCAGGGTGATCGCCTCTTGGCCGGTCTTCAGCTGAGCCGTCGAATAGACCTGATGGCCCAGCCGGTTGGCGGGCACGGCCAGCAAGTATTCCGGCAAGGCGATCAGCCAGCTGGTGAAGATGGCCACGAGCATCGTCGTCGAGCGATTCTTCAGATGGCCGTACCAGGCGAAGGTCATGAAGACGTTCGAAGCGATCAGCAGGCACCAGGGCGCGATCTTCAACCAGAGGGACGGCATGGGCGGCGGGAACTCCAAAGCGCGACGCGGGGTCGGTGATTGTATGCGCTTCGCGACAAGCTCGGCCACCCTGCCCTCCGCACGGCGAAACGCCGTGTTTCCGTGCGCCCAACGTCCCTAATGCACGCTTTTTAGGCGCCGCACCCCTTTCACTTCCAAATCCCGACCGCGCGACAGCCATGTCCGAAGCGCGACCGATAGCGTGAACACCGCCGGGGAAACGATGAGGACCGCTGGGTCCACGTCGCGGTGCGAACGAGCAACGCGCTCTAAAGCCAATTTCAAGGGGAGCCCGCACAGTCGGCGGGTCGGAGCAAGGCGGATGAAACTGATCATAGCGATCGTCAAACCCTTCAAGCTCGACGAGGTCCGCGAGGCGCTCGTCGCCGCGGGCGTCGAAGGCCTGACCGTGTCCGAGGTCAAGGGCTACGGCCGTCAGAAGGGCCAGACCGAAATCTATCGCGGCGCGGAATACCAAGTGAACTTCGTGCCGAAAGTGAAGCTGGAAGCCGTGGTCGACGACGCGTCGGCCGCCAAGGCGGTCGAGGCGGTCAAGGCCGCCGCCGCCACGGGCAAGATCGGCGACGGCAAGATCTTCGTCCTCAATGTCGAGGAAGCCGTTCGCATCCGGACCGGCGAAACCGGCCCGGCCGCTCTGTAATTCGTCGGGGAAAAGGGGATACCAACGATGAGACTGACCTTTAAACCGCTGGCCGGGCTGATGCTCGCGGCGACCCTGGCGGGGGCCCCGCTGGGCGCCGTCGCCTTCGCTCAGGACACAGCGGCCCCGGCCGCCGCCGCGCCCGCCGAGGC